>CAMNAD010000023.1 GCA_946530505.1 uncultured Bacteroidales bacterium | reverse complement strand
GAAAAGCGCAGGTAAACGGTACGCTCGCACATATTACCGGTATTTTCGGCCTGACACTGGCCGGATTGGTTATTCAAGACATTGTCGATCAATATAAATGAATATGATAAAAACAATAAAAACCGCCCTGTTCATAGTCCTGCAAGCCGCAGCTCTTTCAGCATGCAGCGCGACGCGTTCCTGCGATGAAATCCATGACATCGAAAACTGGCAGGCAGAATGGATAGGAGCCCCTTGGGAAGGGGAGAGCTTCGTCCCGGAAGCAGAGCATCCCACTCCGGAATTCCGCAAGCTCTTCGATGCTCCCAAAGGCATTCGCAAGGCGACAGCCTATGTATGCGGCCTGGGTATGTTCGAGATGTACATCAACGGCAAACGCGTCGGCGAAGACTATTACTCGCCCAACGAGACGATGTACGGCATTCGCGAAGATGGCTACGAGTACGGCATCAAAGTAGATGAGCACACGTTCAAGAACTTTCGCGTGATGTACCTTGCATACGACGTAACACCCCTTCTTCGCAAGGGAAGGAACAGCGTGAACGTAACTGTAGGCAACGGATGGTATTCAGCCTACCGCAAAAATTGGATAAGCCCCTTCGGCACCCCGCGCCTGCTCTGCCAGATAGAGCTCGATCTGGCAGACGGCACATCCTCCACTATTTGCACGGATGAAAACTGGGAGGTGCGCAGGAGCCCGATATTGTGGAACCACATCTATACGGGCGAAGTGTACGACGCGCGCCTCGAGAACGGCGGCGAATGGCTGCAGGCAGTGCGCAGGGAGCCTCCGATGGGCACCCTCGAGCGTCAACGCGGCCTGGAGGACAGGATAATGGAAGTGCTGGAGCCAGTGAGCATCACCAAGACAGACGGCGGCTGGGAGGTAGATTTCGGTGACTATGTCACTGGTCGCGTACACCTTTACGGCATCGAGGCAGAAGCCGGGACCGAGATCGAACTGCTCCATCCACTGCCTGCCGAAGAAGGCGAGAACAACTGGGTCAAGCGCGGTTGGAACGGCGATTACAAGTATATCTGCAAGGGCGGCGGCAAGGAAGACTACGCCCCTTCGTTCAACTGGTACAGCTTCGACAGAGTGATAGTGAAAGGCTGGCCCGGGGAACTCAAGGCCTCGAATCTGAAAGCGGAGGCAATCTATACCGACATCCGTACGACCGGGCATTTCGACTGCTCCAACCCTATGTTCGCCAAGATAAACCGACTCTTCTGGCGTGCCCAGACCGACAATATGCATATGGGCGTGGCGACTGACTGCCCTCATCGCGAAAAAGGACCTTATACCGGCGACGGTCAGGTGTCCTGCGTGGCTGTGATGCATAATTTCGATGCGGATTACTTCTATCGCAAATGGCTGAGGGATATGTCGGACTGCCAGGACCCTGAAACGGGATACGTTCCCAACGGAGCCCCCTGGCACCCCGGCTGCGGCGGCGGTGTCGGCTGGGGCGCTGCAATGTGCATCATTCCCTGGGAGCACTATCTGCATTATGGCGACATCTCCGTACTGCAGGAGCACTACGAAGCGATGAAAGGCCAGCTTCGCTTTATGGAAAGCTGGCGCACGGAGGATGGCATAATGAACATGCAGATGCCTCGCGATGCAGAGAAAGCCGTTTATTGGATGAATCTTGGTGAATGGTGTCCGGCATACGGATTCCCCGACGACAAGCTGGTACACACCTACTTCCTCTGGAAATGCGCAAAATATACCGCCAACGCGTCCCTCGCACTCGGCAAGACGGAAGAAGCCGCCCGGTTCAATGCCCTGGCGGACGATGTTGCGGCGGCATTCCACAAGGTGTTCTACGATCCTGAGACAAAGTCCTATGGCTACAACAACGGCTCCAATATTTTCGCACTCCACATGGGAGTTCCGGAGGAGCACAAGGCGGATGTCGTAGCATCCCTCAAGAAAGAGATAGAAGAGAATGGAGGGCACCTGAATACAGGAATATTCGGTACCCAGATCTTCTTTGATGTGCTTTGCGACAACGGCCTGCAGGAAATGGCCTACGCCGCGATGTGCAAGAAAGACCAGCCAAGCTACGGCTGGTGGCTGGAGCTGGGAGCAAAGACTATGTGGGAGTATTGGGACGGAAAGAAGTCCCGCAATCATCCTATGTTCGGAGGAGGTCTTACCTGGCTCTATACACGAATTGCGGGCCTGCAGACGGACCCTGCAGAACCTGGTTACAGGCACATTGTCGTCCGTCCGACTCCTGTGGGAGATCTGACCTGGGCTTCATACGAGACTGAGACTCCTGCCGGAAAGGCTGCGGTGCGTTGGGATATCAAGAAGGGGAAGTTCATCCTCAAGGTCCGAGTACCGGACGGTTCGCATGCATCGGTATATCTTCCCGGAAGCGATACTCCCAAAGAGGTAGGAGCAGGCAAACATGTTTTAACGGCAGTTCTTTAATTGCATTTATCCTCATTTGGCTTTTGCGTTCAGGAACTGCCGCGCGGCAATGCCGACCGGGCGACGCCCTCGGCGCACGGCGGCCCTTTGCCGCGCTGCCAAGAATGAATTAATAATAGAACAAATGATAGACGAAAAAACCATAAACAGGATTGTAGACAAGCAGAAAACCTTCTACAGGAGCGGAGCGACCAGGGACCTGAAGTTCCGCAGGGAAATGCTGCTCAAACTGCGCGACGGACTCAAAAAATGGGAGCCGGCACTGCTGGAAGCCCTATGGAACGACCTCCACAAAAGCGCCGAAGAGGCGTATATGACCGAAATCGGCCTCGTATACGGCGAAATCGACGATGCCCTCAAGCATCTTGGGAAATGGGCGCGCAGGCGCCGGGTATGCTCGCCGCTGACCGTCATGCCGTCCAAGTCGTATATTGTCCGCGAACCCCTTGGCAACACCCTGATTGTGGCGCCCTGGAATTATCCGGTACAACTGCTGCTCAGTCCTCTGGTCGGCGCAATAGCCGCCGGATGCACGGCCGTACTCAAACCGTCTCCATACGTACCGACGGTTTCGGATACTCTGGAGAAACTCATTGCTGACTGCTTTTCGGAAGAGTATATAGCCCTGGTGCAAGGCAACAGGGACGTAAACGCCATCCTTTTCGGGACGCGCTGGGACCTGGTCTTCTACACCGGCAGTCCCGCTACGGCCAAGGTGCTGGCCGCCGCCCAGGCGAAATATCTCACTCCAATGGTGCTCGAACTCGGAGGCAAAAGCCCCTGCATAGTGGACAGGGACGCCGATATCGAAATCGCCGCCCGCCGCATAGCATGGGGCAAATGCCTGAACAGCGGGCAGACATGCATAGCGCCGGACTATCTGTTCGTCCACGAGCATATTAAGGACAAGTTCGTAGATGCCTTCAAGAAGGCCCTTGCAGGCCTGTATCCGGATGGAACGAAAGACAGCGATTATTTTGTGCATATGGTTCGGGATGCTGCCTACGACAGGGTATCGGAGTATCTTAAAGATGGGAAGATCCTTGCCGGTGGCCATACCGACAAAACCACTCGCTGGATTGAACCCACCCTCCTCGGAGACGTAAGCCCGGATAGCCCGGTGATGACCACGGAAATCTTCGGTCCGGTATTCCCTATGATGACTTTCAGCAGGAGGGAAGAAGTCGTGGACTTCGTGACTTCAAGGGAAAAACCGCTGGCATTCTATTATTTTGGGAAGAAGGCGGATGCCTGGGATATCATTGCACGGACGACATCCGGCGGAGCCTGCATCAACGATGTAATAATGCATGTGGCGAACAGCCGCATCCCGTTCGGAGGAGTGGGCAACTCCGGAATGGGCAGCTACCATAGCGAGCGGAGTTTTCTCGCTTTCACCCATGAGCGCTCGGTGCTTGCCACACCGACCTGGGTCGATCTGAAATTCAGATATATGCCCTACAAGTTGTTCGGGCTTGTGAAAAAAATGCTATAATTGCAGAATGAAAAAGAAGATTGTTGCTGCAGCCCTTGCGCTGCTTGTCATAGTGCCGGCATTCGCCGTGTTGAGTGAAAAGGATCTGGCCCATACCCTGAATGTGCTGCGCTACGAATTGTCCGGCACATACAGGAATTCGGAACGAATGGCCCAGCGGATGAAGGGCAGCGGAGAGCGCCAGCATGCACGTCTGGTGAGAATGATGCAGCAGAGCAACGAGCTCTCCCTGATGCTCTATTCCCAGAAGCAGGATTACACCTTCGATATGACCTACGCCCTGAACGAAGTCTCCAGGCAGTACGACGAGTTTTCTTCGCGCCGCCTGCCGTTCGACGACATAGTCAAGCGTCTGGATATAGACATCGACCGTTATACCCGTCTCCTCCACACTCTCAAGAGCCTGCCTCCTTCCAGTACTGTGGAGTATCTGGACAGCCTCGGCAACGTTGTGGTACTGGATGCAAGCGTGCACGTCAGCACTCACAGCGGACTGGAGCGGAGGTTCGAACAGAAGGAAAATGCATTCCAGCTCGATTCGCTTGGGCAGTCCGACAGGGACAGCTGCATCTTCTATGCGCAGAAGCTGCTCGATATCAGTATGGCACAGAAGGAACGTCTGGTTACCGACAGTACGCATTATCAGCAGACTGCAGCTATGCTCAAGTCGGCTTACGACTATGCCCAGCAACGCTACAAGACGGTTCAGAACAAGATTTTCATCGACGGACAGACCGGCTACTTCACCATCCTGAAATCCTTCAAACGCTATTGGCGTCAGGCTGGCATGGATGCGAAGGATAAATACAGCCTCAAGAACCAGCAGTCCGTACACAGTCAATGGAGAGGCCCGATGGTGGTAGGTTTCTCTATTTTTGTGCTCTTCTACCTTGTCGCCTCGCTGCTTGTAAGCGTAGTGCTCGTCAATTACCTTCTCAAGCGTACACGCCTCTTCAAACGCGAGAGACTACTCAAGAACCGTTTCACTTCCATTCTGATCTGCACGGTCATTATCTTCGCATTGTCCATTATGCTGGCGAGTGCATTCTCTACCCAGCACTTCTTCAGTATGGCCTCCAAGATTCTGGTGGAATTCGCATGGATGCTCGCAGCGATCTTTACATCCCTGATCATCAGGGTGGACGAGGACAGTGTGCGCAAGGGGATAGGGCTCTATCTGCCCACGCTCCTGATGTGCCTGATAATCATATCTTTCCGTATTGCGTTCATCCCCAACAGCCTCATCAACATAGTATTCCCTCCCATACTGCTGCTGTTTACCATATTCCAGGGGCTTACTCTCAAGCACTTCCGCCAGGCTCTGCCTCAGAGCGACCTGGTATTCGGCTGGGTATCGCTGCTGGTGATGATAGTAACGACAGTAATAGCATTCTACGGCTATGTGCTGCTCGGGGTGCAGCTGCTCATCTGGTGGTTCTTCCAGCTTACACTCCTGCAGACCATCTCTGCCGTATATGACATACTCAATATGTATTACGACAAGCATATTCGGGACACAAAGCTGCGCTATATCGATGAGCACCCCGATATGCCCCACCGCAGCGACGAAGATATGATCGCGGTTACCTGGCCGCACGCTTTCGTAAAGCAGGCACTTCTGCCGGTTGCAATTGTGCTGTCCATCCCTCTTAGCATCTATATGGCGTCTTCCGTCTTCGATCTCACCGGTGTCTTCAACGAGTATTTCCGCTATCCCTTCCTAAATGTCGAAGGCTACATCAGCCTATCGTTCTACAAGATAGTGACAGTGCTCGGACTGTACTTCATATTCAGCTTCCTGAATTACTTTATGAAGGCCTGGTACCGCCAGTACAAGATACGCTCAATCCTCAAGAAGTCGAGTGTCAAGGTGCTGAACGAGAATCAGGTCAACTTCACCCTGGCCGCCAATGTAATCGGCATCATCCTCTGGGGTATCTATGTCATCTCGCTATTTGTGATCCTCAAGATTCCTACAACTGCGGTGAAGGTCATAGGAGCCGGCCTTGCTACCGGTCTCGGTTTCGCAATGAAGGATATCCTGAACAACTTCTTCTACGGCGTCCAGCTGATGTCCGGACGCCTGAGGGTGGGGGATTATGTGGAATGTGACGGTATCCGCGGCAAGGTGGACAGCATCACCTACCAGACCACGCAGATAGTTGCAGCGGACGGTTCAGTGATGGCCTTCCCCAACAGCACGCTCTTCAACAAGAACTTCAAGAACCTTACAAAGAACCACTCGTACGAACTCCTTTCATTCCCTGTCGGAGTCAAGTACGGGGTGGATGTTGCAAAGGTACGCCAGATAATCATAGACGCCCTTCTGCCCCTTCAGAAGAAGGATAAATACGGACGGGAAATACTCGATCCGAAGTTCGGCGTGCAGATACGTTTCCAGGACTTCGGCGACAACAGCGTCAACCTGTCCGTCGTGCAGTTCGTGTCGGTAGAAGAAAAGTTCGCATACGCTTCGCGTGCAAAGGAAGCTATTTACAATGCCTTGAACGAGAACGGCATCGAAATACCGTTCCCGCAGCGTGACCTGTATATCAAATCGATGCCCGAAAAAGAAGTTTAATTGATTTTTTCGGTAGATTCCACTCCCTTGCGGGTGTGCCAGCTTCCGTAGATTTCACTTACGTTGCCGGCGGTGACAAAATATTCCAGATGCTCTTCCTTGAGGAAATTGAAGAGTCTGGCGTACTCGTCCTGGGTCAGCAGCGTCACGACCTCCACCTTTTCTTCTAGGGAATATCCGCCCTGGATATGATAGAGGCTGCAACCGCGTTCTAGGGTGTTCAGGATATACCCGCGGATCTTCTCGTAATCCTTGCTGATTATGCAGACGCGCTTGCGCTTGTTGAGAGTGTCGGTGAAATAGTCGACCGCTATGCCGTTGATCCAGGTGCCGATGAGGCCGATGACGACCATGCGGAAAGGATTGATGGCAAATGCGGAGCAGCAGATCAGGGCTCCTGCGATGGTGACGGATGCACCTATGTCGAAGTGCAGGTACTTGTTAACTATCTTGGCGATGATGTCGAGGCCTCCTGTAGAGGCGTTTATCCGGAACAGAATGGCCTGGGAAATGCTGAGCATCAGCACGAAGCAGATGAGGTCCAGCCAAGGGTCGTTCATCACCGAAGTGCCATCGGTGATGAGTTTCTGATAGGGGAGTATCTTGTCCCATACATCCACCAGAGGGCCAAGGATAAGTGCCGTATAAACGGTTTTGATGCCGAATTCCGCACCTATGAGCAACCATGCAAGCACCAGCAGGAGAGCATTTATCAAAAGGATTATGGTCGATGTCTTGATTGCGAATCCCATATTGCCGAATACTTCGGACAATACTATGGACAGGCCGGAAATGCTGCCGATGATGAGTTTGCTTGGCATAAGGAAATAATAAACGGCTGCAGCGCCGAAAGACATGCCTAAAGTCATAATCAGCAATTCCTTCCAGAATTTGCCGGTTGCAAGTGGTTTGAGAATATTGGTCATCAGTTAATTATTTTCTTCAAATTTGGCAAAATGCTTTGACAAATCAAAATAATAGCCTAATTTCGTGACAATTTTCAATCGGAATAATGAAGAGAGCATTTTTTTTCTTGTTCGCCGCAGCGCTTTTCCTGCAGGCATCAGCCCAGAATTATGTCGACAATCTGTTCATGGATATGCGGACCACATTCCATCAGGAGACAGAAGAAGGTGTGTATAACAGCCAGATACGCGGAGAACACTTCAACTTTCATGTTCTCGGACATATCTCGCCGGACATAGACTATCGCATCCGTCACAGCTTCAGCAAGAAAGGCTTTGATGAAAAAAATATGTTCAACGGCACCGACATTATGTATATCAACTGGCACGCGAACGAAAAATGGAGCTTCCTTTTCGGGAAATACGCCGTGCTGATCGGTGGTTATGAATACGACGCCGCACCTATCGACGTGTACTACTACAGCAAATTCTGCAACAACATCTATCAGGGCTTCACATTTGGGGCATCCGCAACATATCACTTCTCGGACAGCCAGTCGCTGGTCGCTCAGATATGCAATTCACCCCTCTCGATGGGCGAGCCTACCCTTTATGCATACAATCTTGCCTGGAACGGGCAGATCCTGCCATGGTGGAAGACGATCTGGTCGGTGAATATGGTTGAGGACCAGAGCAGGAACTTCATCAACTATCTGGCAATGGGCAATCATTTCGAGTTCGGCGATGCGATGTTGGATATCGACATCCTGAACAGGGCAGGCCTCAGCCAGAAGAAGTTCCTCTTCGGCGATATGACCTTGATTTCGAAGTTCATCTGGGCAGTAGGCAACTGGAACATCTGTGCCAAGGCCGGATATGAATGGAACGACATTTCCAACGTCCGCGAAGATGGCAGCGCATACGATGTGGTCATCGCCCCGGGCACAGAGTACGTATATGCGGGATGCGGCCTCGAGTGGTTCCCCTTCGGCAGGGACAAGGTACGTCTGCACGCAGTCTACTACAGCGACAGCGACCGTCACCGCAACAACTTTGAATTGGGAGCGACCTGGCGCGTGAATATCATCAGCCGCCGATAAGCTTTTTCTTAATCTTCCTGACAGGATCGCAGGTAAGGCCGACACCAAGTTTGCTGAATGTCTTGCGGTCGACTTCGCTGAGCATAACCGTCGAATGCACCTGGGCACCGGCGAGGTTGGGCAGCTGCTCCAGTGCAAGCTTGCAGTTCTCATCTATCAGGCTCATCATCGAAATTGCAACCAGAACCTCATCGGTATGCAGACGGGGATTGTGTCCGTGCAGATAGGTAACCTTGGTGGTCTGGATGGGCGCTATCATCTGCTGAGGGATAAGCTTGACATTATGGGCGATGCCCGCCAGATGCTTGAGGGCGTTAAGAATGAGTGCGGCACTGGGGCCGAGCAGAGGACTTGTCTCAGCGGTAAGGATGGTGCCGTCGCCCAGTTCGATAGCGGCAGTTGCGACTCCGCTCTTCTCCAGCCTTTCCTTTGCGGCGACTGTGGTCTTGCGGTCGGCGGTACTGATCTTCGCACGTTTCATCAGGAGAGCTATCTTGTTAACTTCGGCCTCAGTAGCCTTGCCATCTGCAAAATTGCAAAGAGCAGCATAGTACCTGCGGATGATTTCCTGCTTGGAAGCCTCGCGGCAGGCTTCGTCGTCGCTGATGCAGAAACCGGCCATATTGACGCCCATATCGGTCGGGGACTTGTATGGAGTATCACCGTAGATATCGTCGAACAGGGCGTTCATAACGGGGAATATCTCAATGTCGCGGTTGTAATTCACAGCCGTTTCGCCGTATGCATCAAGGTGGAAGGGGTCGATCATATTCAGGTCTTCCAGATCGGCGGTAGCAGCCTCGTATGCAAGATTGACGGGGTGGGTGAGAGGGAGATTCCAAATGGGGAAGGTCTCGAATTTCGCATATCCGGCCTTGATTCCGCGTTTGTTCTCCTGATAGAGCTGGCTGAGGCAGACGGCCATCTTTCCGCTGCCGGGCCCCGGAGCCGTTACAACGACAAGCGGTCTGGTGGTCTCGACGTAGTCGTTTTTACCAAACCCCTCTTCCGAGTCGATCAGGGCCACATTGTGGGGGTAGCCTTCGATAGTATGGTGGTAATACACTTTGATATCCATTGCTTCGAGGCGCTTGCGATAAGCCTCTGCACTCGCCTGGCCGTTGAAATGAGTGATGACCACGCTGTTTACTGCGAGCCCTCTTGCGAGGAATTCGTCGCGAAGGCGGAGAACATCAACATCGTAGGTGATGCCAAGGTCGCTGCGCACCTTGTTCTTCTCTATATCAACGGCGCTGATGACGATGATGATCTCAGCATCATCCTTCATCTGCATAAGCATTTTCAATTTGCTGTCGGGCTCGAATCCGGGTAGCACCCTGCTGGCGTGGAAGTCGTCGAAGAGCTTGCCTCCGAATTCCATATAGAGTTTATCGCCGAATCTGGCAATGCGCTGTTTGATGTGCTCAGATTGAATCTTGAGATACTTGCTGTTGTCGAACCCGTATTGCATAATGGACTTTATTGAATACGGGTTGCAAAAATAAGAATATTTTTTGATAATTTTGTAAATTATGGAACTCAAGAAACTGATAATTGCGGCATTCGCTCTAGTATTGCTGACCGGATGCTTCGGCGACAAAGAAGACAAAAGCTGGAAGAATCTTCCGGCAGAAGACCAGCCCGCTTACTTCGTCAACCTCTTTGCCTACAATATGATGAAAACATATTATCTCTGGAATGAGGAAATCAAGAATGGACTGTCGAACTGGACTACTACAGCCGATCCCATACAGAAGGTGTATGACCTACGGTACAAAGACAGTGCAGGCAATGCCGTTGACAAATGGACTCAGGTCACCGACGATTTCCAGGACTTCCAGGGCCAAGTGACCGGCGATACCAAATCCACAGGTATGGATTACGAGCTCTACTATTCTGACGCCACGAAAGAGTATGTCGTGATGGTCATAACATATACCTATCCCGGAAGCCCCGCGGCAGAAGCCGGACTCAAGAGAGGAGACAAAATCATAGCCCTGAACGATGAACTCATCACTCCGGACAATTATAGACAGCTGATAACCAATGCACGAAGCAGCGGCTCCGTAAAGCTCACGATGGCTGACAATTCTGAGATCAGCCTGAGCGCCAGGGAGATGTATCTGGACCCTGTCAACACATACAAGGTCATCGACAGGAATGGCATACGCTATGGCTATCTCCACTTTACCGGTTTCACGCTCAAGGCAAGCGAGGACCTTGTCCAGGTGTTCCGTTACTTCAAGGCCCAGGCGGTCTCCGAGCTTATCCTCGACCTGCGCTACAACGGCGGCGGATATGCCTTTACCGCCGAGGTGCTCGCCTCTATGATAGTTCCTGAAAAGGAAGTCAACAACGGCAGCGTCTTCCAACGCGAAATCTACAATTCCATTCTTGCCGAAGCCTGGGGAGAAGAAAAAGCGAACTTCAAGACTGATTTCAGCATCGATGTTGACAATCAGAAAATCGAGGTCTCCACTACCGGAGCCAACCTGAACATCAGCAAGATGCATGTCATAATGACCGGTTCATCCGCATCCGCATCGGAAAGTCTTGTCTGCGGGCTTCTGCCCTATATGGACATCGAGATAGTCGGCCAGAAATCCCACGGCAAATTCTGCGGAGGGCTTATTGTTGATGCTCCCACGTGGTACGGATGGATGAAGGACGAAATGAGCGTCGAGAAGTACAATGCGGCCCTAGAAGCCACCGACAACTGGGGAATCTACGTGATGGTTTCCCGCTATGCCGACAAAGATGGCAATACGGCCTGCATGCCAGACGGATTCGTGCCGGATGTAGAAGCGTCCGACAACCCTCTGGACGGTTACCAGCTTGGGGATGAGAACGAATCCATGCTCTCGGTAGTACTGAATCCCGACAGGAAGGCCGTCAGTACCAGGAAGGTATCCTTGTCCGGGATGGCCAAACTTGAGGAACAGATGCCCAGAGTCTCTGTCAGAATCATTAATCCCAACAGATAAAGAGATGAAAATCCAGAAATTATTCCTGGCTGCCGTAATTCTCTGCGCCTGCACCGTGCAGCACCCGGCGGACCATGTGGATCCGTTAATAGGATCCGGCTTCCACGGCCACGTATTCGTAGGGGCTAACGTGCCCTTCGGATTCATCCAGGCAGGCCCTACCAACGTAAGTCAGGGATGGGACTGGTGCTCCGGCTATCACGAATCCGACTCCACGGTAATCGGGTTCTCGCACACCCATCTGAGCGGCACCGGCTGCGGAGACCTTCTGGACATAACCATAATGCCGGTTGTAGGAGAGGGCCTCACTTATGCCAGGGGAAGGAAAGACGATCCTTCAAGCGGTCTGTGGTCCTATGGCGACAGGAGCCGCGAAATAGCGGAGCCAGGCTATTATAGCATTCCACTCACACGCTATGGCATACTGGCAGAGATGACGGCTTCGGTGCGCAGCGCAATCCATCGCTACACCTTCCCGGCCTCGGAAGAGAGCGCAGTTGTGCTCAACCTCCTGAACGGCGGCAACTGGGACCACACGACCGAGTCTTTCGCCGAGATTGTAGGCGACAACGCGGTCCAGGGCTGGCGTTATTCCAAGGGCTGGGCGAAAAACCAGAAGATATTCTTCTATCTGGAGTTCTCCAAGCCTTTCAAGAGTTCGGAATTCATTTCGTCGAAAGATGACTATGGAAAGATACAGGAGAGGCTCTTTACCCGCCTGGACTTCAACACGGCAGAGGGTGAACAACTGCTGGTGAAAATCGGTATTTCATCCGTCAGCACCGATGGCGCCAGAATGAACCTCGATACCGAGATCCGAGGATGGAACTTCGACAAAGTGCGCCGTGATGCCCGGGAGGCCTGGAACAAGGCCTTGTCCAAAATCAGGATAGAAGCGGACGGCGACATCCCGACAATCTTCTATACAGCCCTCTACCACTGCATGATAGCCCCTTCCATCTACAACGATGTGGACGGCTCCTACCGCGGCTCGGACGATAAAATATACGAAAAGGCGGACTTCGACAATTACACAACCTTCTCGCTCTGGGATACCTATCGTGCAGAAATGCCCCTGCTCAGCATAATTGAGCCGGAAAAAGTGGACGACATGACCGAAGCCATGCTCAAAATCTATGAGCAGCAGGGATTCCTGCCCATCTGGCACCTGATGTCGAACGAAACCTACTGTATGCCCGGGGAGGCCGGCGTGATTGCCGTCGGCGACGCCATAGTAAAAGGTTTCTCCGGTTTCGACCGCGAATATGCATTCGAGGCAATGAAAAAATCTCTTCAGAGAGTCGGGGTAGGCAACGAACTAAGGCTCAAATATGGATATGTGCCTTCGGACATGGCAGTTACCTCGATAGCAAAGGATATGGAATTCGCTATCGCTGATGCGGCCGTTTCGCATGCAGCGGAAGTGCTCGGCATGGCGGAAGACGCAGAAAAATTCAGGAAGAGCAGCCAGAGTTACCGAATCTATATGGACAAGGAGACGGGGTTCGCCCGCGGACGCCTTGCCGACAGCAGCTGGCGCACACCATTCAATCCATTCGAAACCATACATCAGGGCAACGACTACTGCGAGGGAAATGCCTGGCAGTATTCCTTCCTGGCACCCCAGGATGTGGATTGGCTCATCGACTTTTATGGCGGCAGAGAAGGATTCGTAACAGCTCTGGATTCGCTATTCAGCGCTTCCAGCCATCTGGACGGTAATCCTTCCAACGATGTTACCGGACTGATAGGGCAATACGTGCATGGCAACGAACCCAGCCACCATATCATATATCTTTATACCATGGCCGGATGCCCTTCCAAGGCAGCCGACATGGTCCGAAAGGTGATGACCACCCTTTACACCTCAGGCAGGGACGGCCTCTGCGGCAACGAAGACGTGGGACAGATGTCTGCATGGTATGTGCTCTCTGCACTTGGATTCTATCAGGTTGAGCCTGCATCCACCCGATTCTGGTTTGGAAGCCCTATTGTAAACAAGGCCAGCGTAAATGTAGGCGGAGGAAAGACCTTCACCGTCATCGCGCATGATAACAGTGAGGAGAACAAGTACATTCAGTCCATAAAACTGAATGGCAAGCCGTACAGCCTGCCATTCATAGATTATAAAGACATCAAGGCGGGGGCCAGGCTCGAATTCGAGATGGGACCGGATCCCGCAGTCTGGTATTAGACTTTGAACAAAGCGCACAGGGCGTTCTCCAGGATGTAAGCCAGGAGGACGCCCGTTATCATTGCCTGCCAGGGAAGGCCGAGCAGAACGACAATCACGACAACGATGGCTGCAATGCTGACAATGGCATAACGCTTCATTTTTGTAACCGCGTCAGCATGGATGTCCTTGCCGAACTTCAGCGAGAACATGGGTATCTCGCTTACCAATAACCAGCAGAACAGGATGGTAAAGACAGGGATAATCCACACGCTCGCCACATGCAAGGTGCAGAAAGACCCGCAGATAAGCGCACAGGCAGGGGTTGGAAGACCTATGAAACTCTCGTGCTGGCGCTCGTCCAGATTAAACTTTGCAAGACGCAGTGCGCTGAAAACGGCGATTAGCAGGGGCACCCAGACGAGATTGTGCCAGAAGCCCTCCACGGACTGGCAGTACCATTCGTACAGCATTACTGAGGGAAGGACACCGAAACTGACAATGTCGGCAAGGGAATCCAGTTCCTTGCCGATTTCGGAATAAGCCCCGAGCAGGCGGGCCGCGAGTCCGTCACAGAAGTCGAAAACAACGGCTGCGAGCATGAAAAGAAAGGCGAGTTCCAGGTTTCTGCCGCCGAGCGTAAGTATTATGCCAATCACCCCGCAGAGAAGGTTCAGCGAGGTGATGGCGTTCGGAATATGTTTTCTTACAGACATTTACTTGACTCCAAGCTTCTTCTTGAGATCCTTGGGAAGAGCATCCTTGTGAAGCACGATATCGAGAGTCTGGCCCTTTACATAATTCTCTGTGACATACCAGATTCCCTTGTATTTGCTGTTGGTACCCCAGGAGTTCTTGACCATATAGTATTTGGTGCCGAACTGGTCGTGGGCGATACCGAATATCTGCATTCCATGGTCGTCGGTAATGGTTTTGTTGTCGAAGCCTTTCTGACGGAATTCCTGGTCGGGAACAATCTCGGCGGGGGCGTCGACAGGGGCGGGCTTGCCCTCCTCCTTGCCAACCCA
>CAMNAD010000022.1 GCA_946530505.1 uncultured Bacteroidales bacterium | reverse complement strand
AAAGCCCGCTTTTGTCGTAGAAGAGGCGACATGGCCTCCGGCTGATGGGGGAAGAGTCCCCCCAAACCCCCTCGGTCGCTTCGCTCCGAATGCCGGAAATTCGCCGGACGCCTAATCGTTTGATTATCAGCATTTTCCTGAAAACAAATCGGCTGATTCGGGCGATTTGTTTTCAGTATCTCATTAAATATCAATATGTTGGCTGCCCGGCATATCCGACAACACTTCCGTGCGGCCGGGAAGGGCCTACTTGTTCTGTTCGGCGACGGAGGCTTCGTGGATGGTGTTGAAGATGCGCTTGATGAATTCGGTGTCCAGCCCGTATGCGGCGGCGGAAGCGGCAGCCTTGTCCAAAACCTCGTCCCAGCGGGAGGGCTGCACGATGGCGACGCTGTTTTCCTTTTTCAAGTCGCCGATGCTGCGGCTGACCTTCATGCGGGAAGCGAGAGTGAAAATCAGATTCTCGTCCAGTACATCGATCTGGGCGCGCAGGCGCGACAGCTTCTCATTGAAGGCTTCGTCAGAAGTTACGGCATCGCGGACAACCAGGCCTTCCAGCAATTCTATCAGAGCCGAAGGCGTAAGTTGCTGGGCGGCATCACTCAACGCGCATGACGGATTACAATGCGACTCGATCATAAGCCCGTCAAGGCCAAGGTCCATCGCCCGCTGCGACAACTCGAAAAGATACTCCCTCTTGCCTCCCATGTGGCTGGGATCGGCGAACATGGGAAGTTCCGGATAGCGTGAGCGCAGTTCCACCGCCATCTCCCACTGGGGAAGATTGCGGTATTTGATCTTGGACACGCTCGACACTCCGCGATGTATGGCTCCGAGTTTACGCACTCCCTGCGCAGCCAGACGCTCGAACGCCCCTATCCACAAGTCGAGATCGGGATTCACGGGGTTCTTTACAAGAACGGGGATGTCGGTATCGCGAAGCGCTTCGGCGATCTCCTGCACCAGGAAGGGATTGGCGGTGGTACGGGCTCCGAGCCAGACCATATCCACACCATGCTTCAGGCATTCGAACACGTGACGCTCATTGGCGACCTCGGTGCAAATGCGCATACCGTACTCCTTGCGGACTTTCTGCATCCATTTAAGCCCGGGCACCCCTGCACCCTCGAAGCATCCCGGATGCGTGCGAGGCTTCCAAATCCCGGCACGGAACACATTGATGCCTATGGCCTTGAGGCCGCGGGCGGTTTCCATTACCTGCTCTTCGCTCTCGGCACTGCAAGGACCGGCCACTACGCAGGGACGCGGAGGAAGGTGAAAGAATCCCCAGTCGTTGAGGGGAGTGATATCGAACTTTGCTGCCATTATCTTAAAATGCGTTTGATCTTGTTTCCTTCTTCGATGAGGGCCCGGATCTTTTCCTCGTCATAAGCATCTATCGCCGTGCGGAATTCCTTCATCTTGTCTATATATGTATCTATCACTCGTAACACGTTGTCGTGATTCAGGGCAAGGATAGGCACCCACATGTCCGCGCTGCTCTTAGCGAGGCGCACGGTGGAGGAGAATCCGCCGGACGCAAGATCGAAGATGTGCTTTTCATCCTTCTCCTTGTCGAGAACGGTAAGTGCAAGTGCGAATGAAGTAATGTGGGAAATGTGCGAAACATAGGCAACGTGCATATCGTGGGCATCGCTGCGCATACAGCTTACCCTCATATTCAGGGTATCGTAAAGCTTTTCAACAAGACGCACCGCCTTGGGCGAAGATTCTTCCACATCGCAGAAAATGCACGCACGGCCGTCGAACAGCCCCGGCATTGCAGCCCAGGGGCCGGAATACTCGGTTCCCGCCATAGGATGGGTGGCAACATATTGTCCGCGTGCCTGATGCCCGGAAGCCACCTGGCACATGGCCTCTTTGACGGAACAGACGTCGATCACCACCTTGTCGGTCCCTACGACCATATCCAAGACCTGCGGAAGCAGCTTGCCGGCAGCGCCCACCGGAATCGCCAGGACAATCACATCCGATTGTGCGACACACTCCTCCAGCGTCAGCACACAGTCTGCCAGACCTATGCGAAGGGCAGCCTCGGCATTTATGCTTTCGCTTTCGACGCCAAGCACTTTTGTGGCGAATCCGCGTTTGCGGAGATCCAGGGCCATGGATCCGCCGATAAGGCCCAGACCGATAACACCTACATTCATATTACCGCTTTTATCTTTTCCAGCGCACGCCCGAACACCTCTGCCGTAGCACAGAGGGAGATGCGCAAGTAATTATCACCGTTATGCCCGAAGATGAACCCCGGGGTGATGAACACCCCAGCCTCGTGCAGCAGCTTGTCGGAAAGCTCCACTGGACTGACTCCGGAGGGCACTTTTCCCCAAAGGAAGAGCCCCTGGGAATCTGGATTGTAGCGGACTCCGAGGGCATCGAAGATGCGTCCTGCGGCAACACGGCGGCGGGAATACTCCGCATTCAGCTGCGCGAACCATTCAGGCCCCTGCGAAAGCGCCTCGACTGCAGCGAGCTGCAAGGGACGGAAGATACCCGAATCCAACTGGCTTTTCACTTTCAGTATTTCATATATCACCTCGCGGGAGGAAGCGGCCATGCCGATACGCCACCCGGCCATATTGTGGGCCTTGCTGAGAGAGTTCAGCTCCAGGCAGCAGTCTTTCGCTCCCGGAACCGCCAGAATGGAATAGTGGTCTTCGGCCAGGATGAAACTATAGGGATTGTCGTTGCAGATGAGTATTCCGTGCCTGCGGGCGAAATCCACCAGTTTCTCATACAGGGAAGGATCTGCCGGTGCGCCCGTGGGCATATTCGGGTAATTTGTCCACATCATCTTGACTCCGCTGAGGTCCGATGACTCCAATGCGTCAAGGTCTGGCTGCCAGCCACGCTCCTCAAGCAAATCGTAAGTAACTATTTCCGCTTCGCAGAGGCGTGCTGAAGAGCTGTAGGTGGGATAGCCCGGATCCGGCACCAGCACCTTGTCGCCTTTGTCAAGAAAGGCCAGAGACGCTATCAGTATTCCCTCTTTTGATCCTGTCAGAGGCTGGATTTCGCAAGAAGGATCGAGCTGAACGCCATACCAGCGCTCATACCATCCGGCAAAGGCCTTGCGAAGCTCGGGGATTCCCACATAGGGCTGATATGCATGCACTCCGTTCTGCACAGCAGAATTGCAGAGGGCGTCGATCGCAGCCTGCGGAGGACGTCCGTCCGGCGAGCCTATGCCAAGGTTGATCACGGGCTCGGTACGTCCGTCTGCATTCAGGGCGGCTATCTCCTTGTTCTTAATCGAGAAGTAGTATTCTTTTACACTGCCTGTGCGGCGGGCGGGCTGTATGATCATAAGGCGGAATGGTATTCTCCAAGTATCTGGAATTCTTCGATGAGGGGCCTCACCGCAGCAAGGGCCTGTTGGTATCTTTCGTAGGTGTCGAACTTGATGTCGGCATAGAAGAAGTACTGCCACTGCCTGCCCGGGATGGGCAGGGACTGGATTCGTGTGAGGTTCATCTCGTAAAAAGAGAGAATGGTGAGTATGTGGGCAAGGGAGCCGGGTGTATGCGGAAGGGTAAAGCAGAGCGAGGCCTTGTCTATTTTCGACTGAGGCACTTCAAGACTGTCGTCCATAATGAGGAAACGGGTGAAGTTCTGTTTGTAGGTCTCTATGCCCGGGGCAAGTATCTCCAGCCCGTAGAGTTCGGCGGCGAGTTTCGATGCCACGGCTCCTACCCCGGCAAGGCCTTCGCGCGCCACCTGTGCGGCGGACTTTGCCGTGTCTTCCGACTCCACCAGACGTATCAGCGGCCAGGCCTTGAAGAACTCGCGGGTCTGGTTGATTGCCATATAATGCGTGCGGACCTCCCTGATGTCCTCAAGACGCTGTCCCGGAAGAGCCATCAGGTTTTGCTCAATGCGCAGGAAAACTTCGCCCTTGATCTTCTGGGGGTTCCTGCGGAGCAGGTCGAAGTTGGGGATGAGACCTCCGGAAACCGTATTCTCTATGGCCATTACCGCAGCATCAGCCTCTCCCCTGTCGATAGCGTCGTACAGCCCCCCGAAGGTGTCGCACTCCACAATCTGCAGGGAATCTTCGCCTACCGAAGAGTAGAACCTGCGGGCCGCCTCCTCGTGGAAGCAGCCGGAATAGCCCTGAATTGCAACTTTCCTATTCATATAGATCCTTCCCATATTCGAAGAGATCCTCGGCAGGGATATCCTTCAGGCGGGAGTGATGTCTGTCTTTCTCGGACAGCACCACCTCCCCGGCTGGAATCCTCCAGTCGATTCCGAGGTCGGGATCATCCCACGCGACCGCCCCTTCTGCCGAAGGGTCGTAAAAGCGGTCGCACTTGTACTGGAAGACAGCCTCGTCGCTGAGGACACTGAAACCGTGCGCGAAGCCGCGGGGGATGAACAGCTGGGAGCAGTTTTCGCCGGACAGCTCCACTGCTGCCCATTTGCCGAAGGCTGGACTGCCCTTCCTTATATCTACAGCTATGTCGAGGACTCTTCCCCTGATTACACGAACCAACTTTCCCTGAGCGGAAGCTCCTTTCTGATAATGCAGGCCACGGACCACTCCCCTGCAGGATCTGCTCTCGTTATCCTGCACGAAATGAACGGGAAAGAGAGCCTCCGCGAAGGCTTTTTCGTTGAAAGATTCAAAGAAACAGCCGCGCACATCCCGGAAAATATCGGGATGCACTATGACCACTTCCGGAAGGGATGTATGCTCAATATTCATTTTTCAGTTCTCGTATGCAGGCCTTCAGGGACTCCGTCCAATGAGGGATTGCCACCCCGAAGGCAGATTTCACCAGGCTCTTGTCGAGCACAGAGTAATGCGGGCGGTCCGCTTTTGCAGGATAATCGGCGCTCTTGCAAGGCAGCACCTTGCATCCATGACCGGCCAGAGCGTTGATTTCGTACGCGAAATCGTACCAGCTGCAAACACCTTCGTCCGTATAATTGAAGATGCCTGTGCTGCCGAATTTGCGCCCGTCTATGACATCCACGATGAATCTGGCCAGATCCGGGCCATAGGTAGGGGTGCCCACCTGGTCGCACACCACTTTTACCACAGGATGGCTTGCCGTCAGCGAGAGCATTGTCTTCACGAAATTGCGGCCATATGGGGAATAAAGCCAGGCAGTACGCAGGATCAGATAGTCGCAGGCTGATGTCACTATGGCCTGTTCGCCGGCAAACTTGGTGGCTCCGTAAACGCCAAGCGGCGCTGGTTGAGCGCTCTCCGGGATGGGGACGGAGGCCTTCCCGTCGAAAACATAGTCGGTAGAGATGTGTATCAGCAGAGCTTTCCTGCGACGTGCGCAGCCCGCAAGGTTTTCCGCCGCATGGTGATTGAGAAGATCGGCGAGATGCGTCTCGTCTTCAGCCTTGTCGACATTTGTATATCCGGCGCAGTTGACTATGATGTCTACATTTTCGGAATCCGCAACGATGTCCAGCGTATTCTTGTCGGTGATGTCCAGGCTGATCGTTTCCAGGCCCGGAATCTCGCTCACGTCGGTAAAGATGAAACGGTTCCGGCTGTGCGCGGCGGCATCCCGCAGGCATCTTCCGAGCTGCCCGTTGGCACCTGTTACAAGAATATTGAGCTTTTTATCGTGCATAATCTTACAAAAATAACTATTTTTGTTGAAAATGGAACGAAAACAGACCATATACCTCTACACCGACGGGGCCGCCAGCGGCAACCCCGGTCCGGGAGGCTGGGGTGCGGTGCTCATCTGCGGCAGCCTGCGCAAGGAGCTGTCCGGGGCCTTCGCGCTCACGACCAACAACCGCATGGAACTCTACGCCGTCATCATGGGCCTGGAGGCCATAAAATGGGAGAAGGCCGACGTGGAGGTGTGGAGCGATTCCTCCTACGTAGTGAAGGCGGTGGAGGAGAAATGGCTGGACAAATGGCTTGCCACGGGATTCAAGAAAAAGAAAAACCAGGACCTGTGGCTGCGTTTCCTGCCATTGTACAGGAAGCACAACGTCCATTTCCACTGGCTGAAAGGCCACGCCGGGCATCCCGAAAACGAGCGCTGCGACCGTCTGGCCGTAGCCGCCTACGGGCAGCCGGGGCTCCCTCAGGACGAGGGCTATGTTAACGAAGACAACACATTAGGATTATGAAAGACAATAAACTTGTAGTAGGCATTACCCAGGGCGACAGCAACGGAATAGGTTACGAAGTCATCATCAAGGCCCTGAGCGACCCGCGCATCCTCGATATGCTCACTCCCGTGGTATACGGTTCGAGCAAGATTTTCAGTTTCTACCGCAAATCCATCCCCGAAATCGAGCAGATGGACACCAACGCCATTTCGTCCGCAGCCGAGGCTCACGCCAGGCGCGTGAACATAGTAGGATGCCTGCCGGACAATGTGTATGCAGAGCCGGGCGGAGCCACCGCTGAATCCGCCAAGGCCGCGATTACCGCACTCGACTGGGCGGTACGCGACCTCAAGGCCGGCAAGATAGACGTGCTGGTGACAGGACCCATCAACAAGAAGGCGATAGTCGCCGAAGGCTTCGGATTCCCCGGCCATACGGAGTTCCTCCAGGAGGCTTTCGGGGTGAAGGACGTTACCATGCTGATGATCAGCGAACGGCTGAAAGTGGGCGTCGTCACGGGCCACATTCCCCTCAAGGAGGTGCCTGCTTCCATCACCGAAGAAAAGATACTCAGCAAACTGCGCCTGATGAAACAGTCGCTCGAGCAGGATTTCGGCATCGACAATCCCCGCATCGGCGTGCTCAGCCTCAACCCCCACAGCGGCGACAGCGGACTGCTCGGCACCGAAGAGCAGACCATCATCATCCCCGCCATCAAGAAGGCGGTCGAAGAAGGCATACTCGCCTTCGGGCCTTTCTCTCCCGACGGATACTTCGGGATGGGTCACTATGAACAGTTCGACGCCACCCTCGCAATGTATCACGACCAGGGGCTCGCCCCCTTCAAGGCCATCGCCTTCGAAGACGGTGTCAACTACACGGCCGGGCTTCCGGTAGTGCGTACCTCCCCTGACCACGGTACTGCCTTCGAGCTTGCAGGACGCGACGAAGCGGACCCCCGCTCCATGCGCGCCGCCATCTTCGCAGCCATCGACATATGGAAACACCGCCAGGCCTGGGAGACTCTCCAGAATGGCAGGATGGCAGAGCAGAAACCCATCGACGACGAAAAGCCGCGGAACGGAAGGCCTCAGATTGCCTGATTCTGCTGTTTCAACCTTTTGGCATACTCCCTGGGGCTCATTCCGGTAATGGCAAGGAATGCCCGTTGCAGAGACCTCACTGTATAGAATCCGCAGCGTTCGGACAGTTCCGCCACCGGTATGTCCGGGTTTTCCCCTATCAACTCCAGCGCGTGCTGGATGCGGAGTCCCTTGATGTAGTCGGGGAACTTCAGGCCAGGCTGGATGCCGGTGAGCATATTACTGATTTCCGACTGGGATATGCCGAGTTTTCCGGCCGCGGTTTCGCGGTTGAGAGTCTTGTCGAGATACAAGCCGTTCCGTTCTATCAGCTCCTGTAGAGGGGAGCCGGATTCTTTTTTGTCCGCCAGCCCCTTCACCGCTATTACGGAGACCTGCCGCTGGATTGAACTCAAATCCTTCCTGAGGGAGTCGGCGTCTTCGCGATACCGTTTTATCTTCTTTGCGAATACATTGTTGATTTTCAGCAAGAGCAAGGCAACGGCGATGATAAAGAGGACGATAATGGTAAAGATCAGACCCCGGTTCCTCCTGATGGACTCCATCGTGTCATACAGCAAAAGGCGATATCGCTGAGCATCAAAACGGGCCGCATTCACCAAGGTGCCTTCACTTTTTTCCTTTTCGATTATTCTCTCTGATAAATCATTGTAACGCAACTCGTATTCCCTCGCCTTTGAAACCATGCCGGATTTTTCATAGGCGGTACGCAACCTCGCCAACCGCTGTCCGTACAGACGGCTGACAGTATCTCCGCTGAACGGGATTTCTTCTGTGTACAGCCTGACAAGACGCTCAGTATCTCCCGTTACGGAATAATACCTTGCCATTCGTATTTTCCCGCCGGACTTTTTTGCATACTCGCGGCTGCAGGCACGCGCAAAAAACTTTTCCGCCGAAGGCATATCCCCCAGCCCCGCCTGGCAGACGGCAAGATTCACGTCATTGTAAAAGCGGTCGCGGTCATAAAACTCCGGATCCGACATGGGAAACTTCTTCTCCATCCGGGATACCAGATCTTCATACAGGCCGCACTCCTTCAGACACTCCCCGTAATCTTCGATTTCGACCAGGGAGTTGATAAGCTGGCCTTCAAAGAAGATGAGATGTCCGTATTCCTGTTCGCTTTTTGCGATTGAGGAGGCCTTCGATATCGCGCCGCGCATCATTTCCAGGCCGGATTCATCCTCTCCCAAGTCGAAGAGGCAGCTCCCCGCCATAAAATCGAAGGCATTCTCATAGAAGGCGTCCCCCGAGATATTCGCGTACTCCTTGCCTTCGGTACAGGTCTCGAGCAGACTCGTATAGTCTTTGCCGCTCTTGAGAATAGTGGCGAGATGGTACAGAAGATCCGTCCTGACCGCCGGGTCCTTGGCTTCTTCCTGTTCAAGGGCCTTGTGCATATAAGCGGCAGCGGCATTGTAATCTTCGGTATGCAGATATGTCATCCTCGCCCGGAGGATATTGGCGTAGAAAATGCTGATCCTGCCTTTCCTCAGTCCCTCTTCGGTAAGACGCATCGCCTCCTCATAATTCGTCGCGGACAGCTCCTGAATATAGGAAACAGCATAGACATCCCCGTCGGAAGCGCTTCCACTGCCAGAATCACGGGAACAGGAAACCAGGACTGCCAGGGCAATCGAAATACAACAAAACTTCTTCATTTATTCACCACTATAACAATAGCAAAAGTAACCCTTTTCTACGACAAAAACAGGCAAAAGCGGGCAAAGTCCGTCTTTTATTTTGAAATTGTCGCATAGCAAAACGTTTTTGTCGCATAGCACTGACGGGTATTGAAAAGGATTGAGGTATTTTTGCAGCAGCAATGGAAAAAGCAACGACAATAGGAATCGATTTCTGCGGCATCCGGTGCGAGAATCCCTTTTTTCTTGCCACATCTCCCGCATACGCAGATTACGACAGCCTGTCACGCGCCCTGAAGGCCGGATGGGCCGGCGTATTCTATGCCATGGACGGCGGCGGGAAGGAACTTGACCTGTTGCACAGGCTGAAATCGGAATATCCCTTGAAAGTCGTCGTCGCGGCCTTGCCAGGAAAAAAAGAAGCACTTGTAGCCGAGCTTTTCGAAAAAGTACGGGCCGCCGGCGCAGATGCCCTGCAGATAGATGCGGCTTCCGCACATTTCCTCAGAGGAGGCCTGCCGCTCCCGCTGATTGTCAAGGATTCGTCAATTACAGAATCCTCTTTGGATGCATATTTGTCCGGAGCAGGAGCCATTACCATAGACACGAGGCAATCCACATCGAAAAACAGCCGGAATGCAGTGCATCATATTCTGAAGTTGTCCTCCAATCCTATCCTTAAGGGGCTGGACCTGAGTGGAATCTGCGATGTATGCAGCTGGCGGAATGCGCTCGAACTGCTGCAGGCGGGCTGCTCCACAATACAAGTGCATTCTGACGGAAGTCCCGATGTCTGCAAAGCGATAGCGGGACTTGTTTCCGGCCTGGGAGAATACCTGTCGGAGCACGGGCTCCCGGATACATCCTCGCTTGTCGGCGAAAAAAGCCGCAAGCTCCTTAATCTGCGCATTCTGGCAGGCAGTTCCCAAGACTGAAGGAATATTGTCAGGATGTGATTTGTCTGATGAGCGATTCTATTTCTTCGTACTCGTAACCCCGCGAGAGGGCGAATTTGATGAGTTTGAGGCGCCCCTGCGGATCGTCCTGCAGGGTGTGCCATTTGTTCGCGAGGAGTTTCTCGAGGCGGGCAGAGGCCTTTTCGGCGTCTATTTCTTCCAGCGCGGCGCAGATGTCTGCGTCGGATATGCCTTTCGCCCGGAGCTGGAACCTTATCTTGACAGGGCCCCAGCCCTGCAGGGAGGACTTTTCGCGGGCGAAGGCGGAAGCATAGCGGGCATCGTCGACAAACTTGTCCGCCACGAGCGAGGCCACCACTTCCTCCGCGGCCTCACGGTTCCATTCCAGTTTTTCCAGCGCCTTGCGGCGGATGTCGCCTGCGCAATACTCCCGCTTGGCGCACTGAGCCTGGAACAGGTTTATTATTTCTTTTATATCGCCCATTTTTCTGTCATTCAGATTTCGGCAATGCCGACATTGCGACGCCCTCGGCGCAATGCGGCCCTTTGCCGCAATAAAATCAAAAGTCGAAACCTACTCCGACGTACGCCGACCAGCCGCGATAATCCGACCATTGCAGGCGTGCCCGTACCGGCCCTATCAGCGAGTCGTAGGCAATTTCTCCGGCAAGCCCGAGGTATGTGGGTTTCAATTCCTTCCACTGATTGGGGAGGCTCTTGTTGTCGTTGAAATAACCTCCCAGCAATGAGAAGTAGAAATCCTTGGCAAGCCGGGCACGCAGGTCCAGATTGATTATCATCGCATAGTCTTCCGCCAGCGTAGCGTAATTGAATCCGGCAAAAGGAATCTGGCTGTCGATGTAGCGCCCGGACATGGCCCCTCCCACATAGTTGGAAATGAACATATTGTTGGACGGCTTGTCGATGATAGCCCTCATATAGAAAGACGGGAGCAGAGTAAGCCAGTCATTCATAGGGAACACTGTCTTGATATCGAAGCCCATCACCTTGGTGGAGCCAGACCAGGGAAACATCTGGAATTCCGTCCCGAGATTGATTCCCCTGGCAGGAAAGTAAAGGTCGTCCAGCGTGTAGTGTCGCAAGGATGCGTAAATGGAGGTAAAATCCTTGCTCAACAGCTGCAGCTGATTCTTGGGAACCGCCGTTCCAGAATCCGTAAGCCAGGAATTCACGTTGTACTCCTCATAACGGAGCCCGGTCTTGAAGTCGAAGTTTTCCAACTGGATTCCGGAGAAGAAGGCATCGAACTTGAACACCGAGAAACCTGCCTGGTAATTGTACTCATCACGGCATATGGTAGCATTCGTGTGTCCGCCGGTTACAGACACATTCATCGTGGGGAATTTGGGAGATGTAAAGGAATATTTCGCCTGCCCGTACCAGTGGGACCCGAGACGTCCTTCGAAATCGAAACGGGCACCGCGCAACTTGTTGACGTTCAGGCCGAGATTCAGCATTGCAGCCACGAATTCTTCGGTGTCCGCCCTTCCGGCGACGCCTATGCGGTGGACAGGGCCCTTGGCGCAGTTGAACGTGAGGATGTAGCCGTCGCCGTCTTTCGACAGCTTGTAGTTCACCGCCTCGAAGGCATCCAGCGAAAACAGCCTCGAAGTCGCTTCTTCCAACTGCGGAGCCATCACTTCATCGCCTTCTTTTATGTTGATCTGCCTCAGCAGGTATCTGGCATCGCTGTCGTCCACGCCGCTGAAGCGTATCGCCTTGATCCGGACTGCCTGCTTGTTGATGTTGGTCGCCCTGGGGCCCTGCAGCTGCGTGGAAGATGAGCCGAGCTTCTTTTTCAGAGCGTCTATCTCCTCCTTGTTCTCAAACACGGCATCCTCTCCCCTGCGGATGATGTCCGCAATCTCTTCGGTGCTGAAACTCAGCATGTTGAAGCCCGTAAGGTTGGGCCGGATTATAACGTCGGACTTGCGAACGTTCCCCATGTAGGCCTCCCTCCCGAGCATATCGGTAACCTGCATCACCAGATCCATGATATTGTTGATCTGCTCGTAAGAAAGGTCGGCATCCGCAAGCACAATTCCCAGCACTATATCAGCGCCCATCGCCCTGGCGACATCCGAAGGGTAGTTGTTCCTGGTGCCTCCGTCGATCAGGATCATGTCCTGATAGCGGACAGGCTCGAACATCACGGGTATCGACATCGTGGAGCGCATGGCCGTAGTCAGAGGCCCGGAAGTCCAGTATTTTGCCTTGCAGGACACCACATCGGAAGCGACGCACACGAAGGGGATGGGCAGCGACATGAAATCCAGGGAATCGTGGTAGTCCACGGTGAGCGAGGCTATCAGATTGTTTACGTTGAACCCGTAAGCGTATCCGGCAGGAAGGCTGTTGAAACTCGTGGAAGCCGCTGCGCCGTTCACAAGTTCATCTTCCTGCGCAGCGCTCAGGTGGAGCCCCTTCCTGCGGGCCGAGATAATCATCCCTTCTCCCACCTTGGAAACAAAATCCTCTTTGGCATAATGGAAAGGGATGGAAACCAGATATCGCTGCTGGCGCATCTTTTTGTTATATGGCACAAAGTCCTGGTCCACCTTGTCGGAAAGCACCTTGTTCCAGTCCATGTTGCGTATCAGGGAATCCAGGTCGTCCGCCGTGTATCCTATGGAATAAAGGCCACCGATCAGACCGCCGATGCTGGTGCCGAGCACCATGTCGATGGGGATTTCCTTCTCTTCCAGAGCTTTGAGTATGCTGATTTCAGCGGCCCCCTTGGCTCCTCCGCCGCTGAGTACCAGGGCGACGGTGGGGCGATGCTGCTCCTTGCGCACTTTGTTCATCTTCTCACGCATCTTCAGGAAAACCAGGGAATCCGCATCCGGGTCCGCGCTCGTGGCCGCCAGCCTGACCGTAGTCTGGTTCTTGATATTCGTCTGACGACGATGCTGCCTCTGTCCCTGCGCCCCCATGGGCAGCAGGATCAGAAGAATGAGTGCCATGTATCTGAGTCTAGTCATAATAGTGACTGTTTTCCTCGTTGTGAAGGTAGTTCACTTCTACGTTTTCCACCTGCCCGGCGAGCAGCCCGCAGGCGGCCAGTATATCTTCTCCCCGGGACGCCCTGATAGTGCAGGTGATGCCGTTGGAGGAGAGGCGGTCGCGAAAGGCCTCCATCACCTGGCGGGGCGAGCTCTCGTAGGGGAAATCCGGTATCTTGTGGAAGCGGATGAGGTTCACCCTGCACTCCAGGCCCTTCAGCAGGCGTATCAGCGCATCGGCGTGGCGCTTGCTGTCGTTCCATCCCGCAAACATCGTGTACTCGAAACTCACCCTGCGCTGGCCGCTCCAGTCGTACTGGCGGATGAGGTCTACCACCTTGCTTATGGGCCAGGCCTTCTCGACGGGCATGAACTTCACCCTCTCTTCGCCGAAAGGATTATGCAAACTTATGGCCAGATGAGTTTTCTGTTCGTCGAGATATCTTTTCAAATTGGGCAGGACTCCGATGCTGGAGACGGTTATGCGCTTCGGGCTCCAGGCGAACCCCCAGTCCGCGGTGAGCACTTCGATGGCCCTGGACACCTCGTCGTAATTGTCGAGAGGCTCGCCCATGCCCATGAACACTGCGTTTGTGAGTTTGTCGGGCTCATCGACCGAGATGAACTGGTTGAGGATGTCGCTGACGAGGGGCTGCCCCTTGAATCCTCCGCGGCCGGTCATGCAGAACTTGCAGTTCATGCGGCAGCCGGCCTGCGAAGACACGCAGAGGGTGCGCCGGTCGTCGTCGGGAATCACTACGGATTCGATTGCGGAAGTCTGCACCATGTTGCCGCCCAGAGGGGTCTGCACCTTGAAAAGGTACTTGAGCGTGCCGTCGCTGCTCTCGGCCTTTCCTATCGGCGCCGACGCGCCGAGGTCGTAGCGGCTTTTCAGGATTTCCCTTCCTTCCTTCGAAATGTTTGTCATTTCATCGATGGAACGGACTTTCGAAACATACAGCCAGCGGGCTATCTGTTTGGCCACGAAAGGCTTGAGTCCGCAGTTGCGGACAACGGTCTCGAGTTCTGCCGGAGATTTGCCAAGTAACTTTTCCATATCAGGGCAAAGTTAAACATTTTTTACCTATATTTGCCTTCGGGCATAAGCCCGAGAACAATTAATAACATTCATTATGGCTAAAGAAGCAGAAGTAAAGGCCACAGACATCAATGCCGCCAAGATGAAGGCATTGCAGGCCACGATCGACAAGATTGAGAAAGATTATGGGAAAGGCACGATCATGAAGTTGGGAGACCAGCCAGAATGGAGTGACGCCCAGGTGATCCCCAGCGGCAGCGTCGCCCTCGACCATGCACTCGGCATCGGAGGATATCCTCGCGGAAGGATCATCGAAATCTATGGGCCGGAATCCAGCGGAAAGACCACGCTGGCCATCCACGCAATCGCGCAGGCCCAGAAATCGGGCGGCATCGCCGCTATGATCGACGCTGAACACGCGTTCGACCGCACCTATGCCAAGGCCCTCGGGGTCAACCTCGAGACCTTGCTCATCTCTCAGCCGGACAACGGCGAACAAGCCCTTGAAATCGCAGACAACCTCATCCGTTCGGGTGCCGTGGACATCGTAGTCATCGACTCGGTAGCGGCCCTCACCCCCAAGGCGGAGATTGAAGGCGAAATGGGCGACAACAAAGTAGGTCTGCAGGCACGCCTGATGAGCCAGGCGCTCCGCAAGCTGACCGCAAACATTTCCAAAACCAACACCTGCTGCATCTTCATCAACCAGCTCCGCGAAAAGATCGGCATCATGTTCGGGAATCCCGAAACAACCACCGGAGGCAACGCGCTCAAGTTCTATGCCTCCGTGCGTATCGACGTCCGCCGCACCACCCAGATCAAAGAAGGCGAGGACGCTCTGGGCAACCGCACCCGCGTAAAGGTGGTAAAGAACAAGATGGCTCCTCCTTTCAAGAAGGCAGAGTTCGACATCGTATTCGGCGAGGGCATCTCCCACAGCG
>CAMNAD010000021.1 GCA_946530505.1 uncultured Bacteroidales bacterium | reverse complement strand
CTTTGCGGGGCGCCTGTGTTTTATCCGGGGCGGGTGAAGATTTGTTCCGAAAAAACGGCATTTTTCGGAACAAATACCATTAAACCCGGAGCCTGCTGCATTTACAAAGGCAGGGACGAATGTCCGCACGCCGATTCAAATACTTTTTCTATCTTTACGGAAGCTTAAAGCCAAGAGCAGACCTATGGCAGACAATTATCTCGAGAATAAGATGGAGGCCCTGAGGCAGGGCCCGAAGATCATAAAACGGCCCTCCGTATCTGTTGAGGGGCTTTTAAAGAGCATACAAGGGCAGGAGCAGGAACACAAAGAGACTGTGATGTCCGCCCAGCTGGAGGCTATTGTCCGGGCAGGGCGTCTGGTGGAAGAAGCAGAAAACTTCCGCTTCGAATTAACCGAAAACAGCATACTTCTCCTCGGCCCCACCTCGCCGCGAAGGCATCTGATCGAAGCCGGAGAGATTCTCATGGCGATGCGTATGAAAGCGGCGGAGCTGCATCTGTGCAGTTCCGCCGAAATACATCCAGAATCCACAGCCCCGGCCAATCCTCTGATTGCCACGCTCAAAGTGTGGAAATGACTTTCGGTCAGAGCGCGCGGAGGGGGAAAGTAAAGTAAGTATCCGGATAAGGCTCGTCGGCCAGGGTGAAATGCCACCACTCTGAATCCAGGGGCTTGAAGCCGTGCGAGAGCATGGCGGTGCGCAGGATCATACGGTGCGCGTATTGCTCGTCCGTGATGCCGCGGTAGTCCGGATGGCTCTCCTCACCGAACCAGTCGAAGGTGCCGCCCATGTCCAGTTCCTTGCCCGTCGCCATATCGAAAAGAGTAAGATCGACGGTGGATCCGCGGGTATGTCCGCTCTTTTCCATGATATACTCCTGTTCGAAGAGCACGCTCTTGTCCAGATTGGGATAGAAGCAGTATTTCATCGTCGTGTCGGCCACATCTGCAGCCCAGCGAACGAAATGGTCCACGGCCTTCTGCGGACGGTATGCATCGTAAATCTTCAGACGATATCCCTTGGCCATCACATCGTCGCTCACTGCCTTGAGGGCCTCGGCCGCCTTCTTGGTAAGCATCGCTATCGGGGCCTCGTAGCCGTCGATGCGGGTGCCGACGAAATTGTAGGTGCCATAGTAGCGGATTTCCAGGATGGCATCCGGCACGGCATCGGTAAGCAGGACGAAGTCGCTGCGGTCGTCGGTAGGGGATACTCCAGCCGCTTTGCCGCAGGCAGACAATATACCCATGAGGGCTGCAGCGATGACAAATAGCTTTAAATGCGATTTTATCATACGTCAAATAGTTTATTTCTTGTATATAAGGACCATTTCATCTACATAAAGCACCGATCCGACGCCACCGGTAAAATAATCGCCGAGAGCGCTGGAAGCAGCGACTATGGTGATAAGTTTCGGGCTGCGCTCGTTCCGGTATTCAATATCGATACGAAAATGCTCATATCCTTCCATCTCCTTGTCAAACACTATCTTGCCGTAGCCGATAATGGCAGGATCGCCGTTGAAATCCACCAGGCTCGAAGGTGGGTTCACCAAGAATGGCTCATCCCAGTCGGTAAGCAGCATGAAGATATGGCCGTTGTCGGTTTCTCCCTTCTTGTCCTTGTATGGATCCTCAACGACATCTATCGCGGCCGGTTTATAGCAGGCATAGCCTTCGAGAGCCGAAGGGCGCTCAGAGAACGGAATCCCCCATTGCAGTTTGGCACTCATGGAAAGGATATCGACACCTCCCATTTTTCCGGTAAATACGCTGCCGGAGGCAAGTTTGCCGAGAAGTTTCTGTGTCTGGAGCTTGAGAGCGGCCTTTCCCTCGCCCGGGACAGCAAGGAAGTCGTACTCGGCAAGAACTGTCGGAAAACCAAAGGCAGCGACCAGGTCGCCTCCGGAAGCCCAGATGCCCTTTTGCTCATCCGTGGCATCTTCGGCGTAAGGGACATGGATTTTCTCATTGTCCGGATTCCTGCTCCAATGGTCGAAACTCAAATTGTACAGTTGCGGGCCGTCCACGACTTTTTCCTCTTCGAGAACGGCGCTGATGGTCCAGATATAAGAATCGTAGGTAGCAAGTGCGAGTTCGAGAGGTGCAGACAGGTCGAGAACGGTGCCGACGGCGAGGTCCTTGTCGGCCTGTGCGCCTTCAGTACAGGCAAATGCACTGACGGTGAGGGCGCTCAGGTCGGTGCCTGCAGGCATGGTGACGGAGACGGTCCTGCGGGCCTTGTTGATGGACGCGGAGACCTGTCCTTCAATTCCGAATTCCGTTATCTCGGCAACGACTTCCCCATGCACGAGGTCGTTCCAGTTCCCGCTGCATGCAGTCAGAACGAGAGCGAACAGTAAAAGACATTTCTTCATATCGGGCAGCTTCTAAAAATGAAAGACTACACCTAAGTTCAGGCCGAGCAAATTCGGTTTGACAGATGCATTTAAGGCATCTGCAGAGCTCTCATTCTCCTGACTCTCAATCTGTTTCTCCCACCTTGTGCCGGCCGAGGCGACAGGCAGGAATATTTCGAATGACAAGTGATCGGTGATGAAAGCCGCCACACCGGCATAAAGCCCTATCCCCAAGGTATAAATGTCGGAGTAACTCCCGACTTTTCCCCTCTCGATATTCTCGTAACTCTTGATATATCCTCTGCCTCCGGACAGGCGGCCTTCGGCAAAAAGACCGAAAGCATTGCTACCGGAGATGGAGAGATACCTGCGGAGGAAGAATGATGCTTCGTAGAGCTCGCGGCGGATATGCCGGTTGGACATCTCGAAAAGGTCCATGACATTCACATTGTCGCCATCGACGGAAGTGTTGCCATATCCGGCACGCAGTCCCAAAGAAAGATTGTCCTTGACGAACCATGCAGCATGCGCCTGAAAGCTCCTGAGTGAAATACTGCCGTCGGCATCGCTTACTATTCCGGCAAGACCGGCGCCGTCGGATGCGTTGTACTTGTCGTATCCGGCCGCGATTCCTGCCGAGAAAGTTCCTTTCGGGATGAAAACAGATTCACTGCCGACCAGGCCGCGCCCTGAAGCAAAAAGCGACGTCGCCGCCATCAACAACAGCAGCGACGCAAAAAACTTCTTATACACCACCGATAATGTATTTCAGGTAATAAATGACTCCTCCCCCGTTATGAGGATCGTCCGGCATGACATTGAGGAGTTTCTTGAGTTTGATATTGCCGGGAACCAGCCCTTTTACGGCAAGCTCGGCATTTTCGTAGGGCACATACTGATCGTTCTCGGTATGATAGAGTATCACAGGCCTGACAGGAGCCCAGCCTTCGGTCAGGTCGCACTGCGTCAGGGCCTTTTCCAAGGCCTCACGGATGGTTGAACAGGGGGTCAAGGCTTCCGCGGAAAGAATTCTGTCCACCCTGTCGCCGACTTTTTCTTTTATATAGGGACGAAGGTAGGCCGAAGAATACTCCTTGCTGCGCACCATTTCCAGTACGCCGGCATCGAGGAACTCCCGGGTGAAGTAGTCCTCCGTCCTGATTCCGTCGAAAAACTCAGGATAACTGTATACCATGCCGTCGATCAACATGGGAAGCACAGGGGTGTAATAAAGCGAATCCTGCTCGGCGTACCATCGGAAAGTATGGAGAGGAGAATAAGGCCCGCCGCCGCAGTAGGACGCTTCCAGATGCAGTTGCTCCCGCTCTTCCGGGGTGCAGACCGTCTCTATGTACTTATGCACTGCAAGAGCATAGGAAGCGCCCAGGGAGTATCCGCCGTTGTAGAGGCGGAAATCCTTTTTCATCTTTATCCCCTCGTCTTCCAGCAGTTTGAGGGCTGCGAAGGTTCCGTCCACCAACTGGCGTGCAATCTGCATATTGGCAAGGCAGGGATGGATATGGTCGACAGAGGCGCCGTAGCCTTCCTGATCCGGGCAGATGAATACCGCATCGGATGCCGCCGTCCCTGTCAGGTAATCCGCGAACTCACCGGTAGACCTTTCGTAATCGGCGAAGATAGTATAGTGGCTGCAGAGGAATATCTTGGACGGACGGTGATTCCATCCGATTCCGGTGGGCACTATTACGACCTCGGAAAGCTTTACGGGCTTGCCTTGTGCATCGGTGCTTGTGTAGTTTATGATGTATTTCCTGTATCCCCAGTCAGCACCGGGATGCCCAGCTTCTACCGCCATGGCAGCGCCAAGAAGGAGATTCTTGGCTTTCAGGGCGGCATTCAAGGAATTCAGATAAACTTGATAGAACTTTCCCCATGTGGGATCCGACCCGTCGTATGCATAATCCGCAAATCCGCCCGGAGTCATAAGTTCCGAGTCCACTATTGTATAAGCCCCCGGGGCATCAAGCAGTTCGGCGCGCTCACTCTTGCCACAGGACAAAAGCAGGCACGCCGCCGTTATGAGACACAATGCACGTCTTTTCATCCGAGCATTGCTATCAGATCGCTGATATTCAGCACATCGTCGGGATTGCCGTTATTTACCAGGAATACCGATATAGTTGTGGTCCCGGCTTCTGTATCCTCAACTGCACGCAGTTCCACATGGTACATATAAGCCATGTCGACCTTGATCGCTTCGTTTGCCTTGGCGAGGCTTTCGTTGAGAAGCTGGGGGTCCCAGATACAAAGCCTGGCCTTGGCGAGGTAAAGGCCTGCCTGAATGACATCCACGGTGCCGGTGACGGGCAACGCTTCATAAATCATAAGGTTAAGGCCTACCAGCTTGCGATTTTCCCCTGCCACGAGGCTAACTTCGCCACTGACCATCTCCTCTTCCCCGTCGTTGATTTTCAGATAAATGGAACTGTCGGTAGAGCCTGCTTTGAGGAAAAGGCTGAGATCCTTCAGGTCTTCTTTGGTGACTGACTTGGTGAGGGCGTCCACGGCTTCCGCTACTGTGAGCTCCTGCCCGGCTGCCGCTACAGTCTCTTCTTCGGCAACAACGGCACGCTCCGCCTTTTCGCAGGATGCAAGGAGCGAAATGGCGGCTACAGACGCCAGAATGAAAGAAAAGAATCTAATCTTCATATCGTATTACTTTTTAGGAAACAATTTGTGATGCAGCTTCACGCTTGAGACCAGGGAGCCGAAATCGGACTTCTGGACGTGAGCGGAACGAATATAGCCCTCGCGCTGTACGCTGAACTCGAGCATGCGGCTGAGAAGCACCTTCCGATAAGTGACGGTGACCGTCTCCATTTTCTCGTCCTTGGGGAAACCGAAGGCAAGGCAACCCTCAATCTCCATTCTGGTGCCGGGTGCGCTCTTGTAAAGCGCCTGCAACTTCTTAAGAGTTTCAAGCGCATCCCCGAGATTGTTTCCAAGGGGTATAAACAGCTCGAATATCGGATCGAACAGCACCTGGACGACTTCGTCACCGAATCCAAGATGACCTACAGACAGATAATAGTGACTGACTCCATCCACAGGGCTGTCGAACACCTCAAGCGCTTCGGCATCAGAATCTTCTCCAGATTCAATCAGGACTATTTCGTTTCTCTGGGGAATCTTGGACAATTTCTGTGCAGATGCAAAAACAGGAATCGCAGCGAGAAGAATTACGAGGGCGATTTTTTTTGTTGTATTCATATTCGTATCCATTAGATCTATATGATAAAGATGCAAATGGCATGCAAATTTAGGGCTTTTTTTTGATTTTTTTCAATATGAAAACCACTAAAACTCTATTACAGCATCGGCAAAACGCATTGCAGCCTTACGGTGAGATATGAAAATTATGGTCTTATGCTGATGATATTGAGAATAAAGATTCTGAATCAAAGACTCCTCAGTAGCAGCATCCAGCGCCGATGTAGATTCATCCAGGATAAGGATGCCTCCCGGCCTCAACAGGCTGCGGGCTATAGCTATCCTTTGGCACTGACCTTCGCTCAGGCCGCTGCCCACTTCGCCACAGGGCGTATCCAGGCCCTGGGGAAGATCGAAGACGAAGCCGGCCATCGCTGTTTCCAGCACTGATCGCATTTCGTCTTCTGTAGCCAAAGGTGATGCAAGCTGCAGATTGCTGCGAATGGTTCCGCTGAGCAACGAATTCCCTTGCGGGATATACATGAAGTTACCGCGAAGGGGGGCACCTGACGGCTCTCCCCCCACCGTTATGCTTCCTTCCGAAGGAGCAAGCAATCCGAGAATCAGCCGGATGAGTGTACTCTTGCCCGCCCCGGTAGGGCCCGCCACCACAGTAAAGGACCCGCCCGGGAAGGAAGCGGAAAAATTGTCCAGGACCTTGGCGGATGAACCTGGATAGGAGTAGCTTACGCCGGAGACTTCGATGGAAGGTGCTCCAGCGAGAAAGATACTTTCAGAAGACGGTTCCTGCTCAAGTTCTTCAAGATCCATTATACGTTCGACGGATGCAATGGCCTGGATGAAAGCCGGCACCTGCCTGCCGAATTCGGCTATGGGGCGCTGCACCTGCCCGACGAGTTGCAGGAATGCGGTCATCATACCGTAGGTGACGGTGCCATGGAGAATTCCAACTACTCCCCAGATAAAGGCTGCGGCATGCCCTGCCTGAAATCCGAGGAACATAAGCCCACGGGCTACCGCATTATAATTCAACCGTTTGCGTGTATTGCTCTCGATATCCGCCTGCAGCCATCCGAACTTTTCCAGAACCCGGTCGAGATTGGTCAGGGTGAGCACCAGGATCCTGTGCTGAAGGCTCTCCTGCATGTGTTGCTGGAGTTCACTTTCGCGGGCACGGATGCGGGACATCAGCGACCGTATCTGCCGGAAGAACATCTTGGAGCCGAAAACGGCCGAGAACATCAGTATCAACAGCACCCAAAGCAGGTTTGGAGCTAACGCCATCAGGTAGGCCGAAGCAGCTATCAGCTGCAGGACAGTGATGACGGCTCCGGGGATACGGGCGATCATAAGGTCGCCTACTACACGCACATCCTCCTCGAGGCGGTTAACCGTGTCTCCGGAAAGAAAACGCTCGCGACCATCCCAACGGCTTCGCATCACCTTTTCGAAGGTGTCCATGCGCAGTCGGTTTCGGGATTTTACCTCACTGTAAGCATCCCACCAGTTCGCAAAAACCACCACGCACAACTGAATTGCCAGAATGAGGGCAAAGAGGGCAATCCCGGATCTCAACGAAGCGTCCTCAACTCCGGTAGCTATATCGACGAGGTGTTTGCTCGCCCAAACAAAGGAGAGCGAAACAGCTATCCGCAATGTGCCGACCAGAATGCTGACAGACATCCGCCACCGTACCGGGGCGGACATTCTCCAGAGAGCGCTGGCACAACTGCGGAACGATCTTTCCATTATTCCACTACGCCTTCTTTCTGCCAGATTTCCAGCAGTTTAACGACATCTTCCGAAGCACGGGCCTCATCGACCTCATAGTTCTCGAGCAGCAGAGCCACCAGATCTTCCTTCGTGAAGTCCTTCCCTTCGACCTTCTGCCAAAGGTATGCGGCCGTCTCGTTCAGCGAGAGCAGTTTGTTGAAATTGACCTGTGCCAGGCCTTCGCCCACCACTACATACTCGCCGCAGATCTGGCGAAGCGTAAATCCTTCTTTGATTTTCATAATGCTATTCTTCTGTATATTCCCAAAATATATCTCCGGAACGGTTTCAGCACCCTCCAAAGGCGGCCTTTTCCGGGCACTACCGTCCTGTGTTTCTTTACTATCGCAGTCACCGTGCCGAGCACGTCGCCGACGCTGCACTTTTCTACACCCGCCAGATTGCCGTCGCCCATCAATGTCAATTCCGAACCTTCTTTCCGGATCAGCCTGTGCAGCACGTAGCGCGGGCCGGGGAGGCGCACCAGAAGGATGTCTCCTACCTTCACCTCGGACATTTTCTTCAGTCGCACACTGTCGATGCCGCCTTTGATGAACGGCAGCATGCTGCTTCCGAGCGGGGTGAAACTGACCTCCCTGCCTTCATTCATCAGTGCCGCCGCATCTTCCAGCAGCAGTTCATTGGCGACAGTTTTCTTATCCATGAATCGTGTCGTAACTCAGTTTCGCAGCCGCAGCATCGGGCAGGCACTCAAGCATATAGCAAGGAAGCACCTCAACAAGGCCTTCCAAGGTCCTGTGCCATCCGTCCGCAAGTTCCTTGAAAGGGCGGAAAGACGATGCGGAGGACATCAGTGTAGCATACGTCTGCAGGTGGTTCATGCGCTCTATCTTATTGTACGGGGCCTGCTTAAGTTGTACGACCGCTCCGGCAGGAACTTCTTCCGCCTTGTAGCAGGGCGTTTTTCCGCTCCATGGCGATCCGAACACACGGGCCGTGCCGTCAGGCATCAGGCGCAGGATGGGATTGTCGTCGTTGAGCAGCACCGTACCCGGAATATTCTCTATCCAAAGGCGGCTGTGCGTGCTCTTGCCCGTGCCGCTCCGGCCGAGGAAGAGATAACCCTTGCCACCGTTCATCACCACGGAAGAATGCATCTCAAGCGCACCACGGCAGGCTGTCGAGAAAGCAAACATAAGCATCAGGGCGTTGTTTACGGCGAAACTGCGTTCTTCCTTGCGGAGGATACATAGCCTTGCCGCGGAGAAATCTTCTCGTATCCACATTGCCGAGGCTTCCGGCAGATGCGGGAGAGGCTTTACGCGGATCAGCCATCCGCCATCGGACTCGTATATGGTGATTTCCGGGAAGCCGGGGCCATCTGCGGTGCGGAAGACAAACCCCACCTCTTTGTTGACTGCATCGACGATCTCCAGATCGAATAAGTGCTCCGATTCCGTGCGTTCCGTCCGGAACGGAGAGAGATTCTGCAGAGAATCAAAGAGACTGCACTCCGGGCTGTCTATCCCAAATACAAATCCTGCAACGCGATAATATCTTTTCTCACTCATGGCTGCGAAGATACGGATTAGTTCATTCATTTGCAAAGCATGATATCGAGTATCATACGGTCTGCGGTCTTCATTCCCGCGGAGCCTATGGCCCCCAGATTGCTGATGGTCTTTTCGATATCGTCGTCGATAATGCCGTCCGTGGATGGGATGCAGGTGCCGCGCAGGGCGAGCACTGCCGACTGGACGGCACAGGACACGCCGGATGCCACCTTCATGGCACATCCCACCTTTGCGCCGTCGCAGACCATTCCGGTTATATTCCCTGCCATATTCTTGATGGCATAGCACACCTGCTCGTAACTGCCTCCCTGAAGCCAGACGATTCCGCACGCGGAACCCGTGGATGCAACGACGCAGCCGCACAATGCGGAGAGTTTGCCAAGATAACTCTTTATGTGAATTGCAACCAGGTTGCTGAGAATCAGAGCCCTGGCCAGACGTTCATCATCTATCCCATACTTCATGGCATAAGCGATGACCGGCATGCTGACGGTGATTCCCTGATTGCCGCTGCCGCTGTTCGACATTGCCGGCAATGTGCATCCGGCCATACGGGCGTCGGACGCCGCGGCAGTCATCCCCATGGCGAAACTCATGAAATCGTCTCCGAAGACTTCCGCCTGGTTCTCGCGTATGGCCTTGCCGACCTTCATGCCATAATCCCCTTTCAGGCCTTCTCTTGCAAGGGCGAGATTAAGGGTCCTGTCTTCGAGAATGAAGGAGATCTTTTCGAATGGCACGGTAGAGGCAAAATCATATATTTCCCTGATAGTCAAGCCATCATCCTCTGCTGTACGCTCCGTAGCCGCGGCACCGGATTCGGAACTCATGAGTATCTTGTCGGCGAAACTGGTCTCCACGATGCGGTCGTGATCGTCCTCTATCACCGCGTATGCATGCGGGTCCACTTCTGCACTGGCTTCAGCCTTTCCATCTACCGAAACGGTAGCCTTGACATAGAGCAGATGCTCTGTATCGGCCACGCTGATATGCACCTTGCTCCCTGCGACCAAGTCTTTTGCCCTCTGCACGCTACGGTCATTCAATGCGGAAAGAACTTCCAGACCTCTTGCCGATTCGCCGCAGACCGCGCCCAGCGCAGCCGCCACGGGCAGTCCCACCATTCCGGTGCCGGGGATGCCCACTCCCATCCCGTTCTTGAGAATATTCCCGCTGACGGCTACATCGATGCGGAAATCCGCTTTCAGTCGCCAGCCTTCTGGACATATACAGGGGCAGTTGTCGGTAATTATTTCTACGGCCTTTGCTACGGCCAGCGCGACGGCAATAGGTTCTGTGCAACCAAGTGCCGGTTTAACCTCGCGGTGAATGATGTCGATTATTTGTTCGCTACGGTCTTTCATGGATTAACAAAGATAAGCAGAAAAATCTTATTTTTGTGGAAACACTTCTTTTTATGAAAAGGACACTTCTGGTTTTCTTCACTTTAGCTGCCATTCTGGCATCCTGCCGCAAAGGCCATGACAGTTGGACCGTAATCATTTCGCTGGACGGGAACAGGTGGGATTATCCGGAAAAGTACGATATGCCCTTCTTTGATTCGCTGGCGACCGTGGGTGTAAAAGCCAGAATGGAGCCATCGTACCCGGCATCTACTTTCCCTAACCACTATACCATGGCAACAGGATGCGTCCCGGACCATAACGGATTGGTAAACAACAGTTTCCGCGACCCATACCAGGGCGGTCACTATTCTATGGGCGACACCGCAAAACGTTACTCGCCAAAGTACTACCTCTGCGAACCGATATGGATTACGGCGCAGAGGCAGGGAGTAAAGACCGGAAATGTTTATTGGGTCGGATCCGACATCCCTCACGAAGGAGAGTATCCCACATACTGGCGGCGCTGGGACGACCAGCCCCATTGGACCTTCGAGGAACGCTGCGACGAAATGGTCCGCCTGATGTCGCTGCCTGAAAGCGAACGTCCGCGACTGCTGATGGGTTATTTTGACGAGCCCGACCATACCGGGCACGAATGCGGTCCCCATTCTCCGGAGGTGGCGGAGATGGTGCACTATATGGACAGCCTGATGCACTCGCTTTTCCTGCGTCTGAAAGCCACTCCTGCAGGAGACAGGCTCAATTTCATCCTGGTTTCCGACCATGGCATGACCGATATCAGTCCCGAGCGTTTCGTCAGCTGGGCGGAGGCCCTGAATCCGGACTGGGTAGAAGACATCGTGGGCACCACTCCCACCAGTATTTTTGCAAAAGAAGGCTGCGTCGATTCCATTGTCGCGGCGGTTTCGCAGATTCCCCACCTGAGCGTTTGGAAACATGGCGAAGTTCCCGCAGAATTCAACTACGGAACCTCCGACAGACTGGGCGATGTAATAGTAGCTCCGGACCTGGGATGGCAGTTCGCGCACAAACCAAAGAAGCATCCGGGTGCTCATGGTTACTCCCCCAAGGAATTGGATATGCAGACCGCTTTCCGGGCGGTTGGTCCCGACTTCAAAGTTGGCTATGAGCCCGGCCCTTATGCCCCGGGAGAGAAGGCCGCCTTCATCAATATCGACCTCTATCCCATGCTCTGCTATCTGCTGGATGTAAAGCCTGCTCCGGTGGACGGAAAACTGAGTCGAATCAAAAGCATTCTAAAGTGAAACGCATCCTGTTTTCCGCCACAATCCTCCTGCTTGCGGGCTCCGTCTGCTCCGCCCGGGATTATGTCTCCCGCCGCCCCGCCCCGGAAGCGCGGTGCTTCCGTTCGGAGGCCGTAGAGAAGACCATCTCGGAGGTCTGCGGACATTTGAGCGACAGGAAGCTTGCCTGGATGTTCGCGAACTGCTTCCCGAACACGCTGGACACCACCGTGGAATATTCGGAAGCCCCAGACGGCACGCCGGACACCTTTATCATTACCGGCGACATCCACGCAATGTGGCTGCGCGATTCGGGAGCCCAGGTCTGGCCGTATCTGAGCCTGGCGAAGGACGACGAGGCTCCGACTGAAGAAGAAGCCGTCCGCTGCGTGCATGCACTTGCAGCCACCGATGCCGGCACCGGCTTCATGCACGAAGCATTCTGGAAAGACGACGCTTCGCGATATACCCGCAGCTGGTTTGCCTGGGCGAACACCCTGTTCGGAGAACTTATCCTGAAAACATACAGAAAAATATGAAGAAGATATTGTTTGCAGTCTTTATGACATTGGCTTTCCTGCCTCTTCGCGCAGGGAAAGTGGTAACCGACAGTCTCTCCAGCAAAATACTCGGGACTGTGGTCAAGTATAATGTATACCTTCCGAGCGATTACAACAGCGGAAATCACTATCCCGCGGTTTACCTGCTGCACGGCCTGAGCGACGACTACACGGCCTGGGTAAAGCGCGGCAACATGCAGACAGTCGCCGACGAACTCGTCCGTTCGGGCGAAGCCAGGCCGATGGTGATCATCATGCCCAATGCCGGCGGTCCGGACACCCACAATACTTGGAACGGATACTTCAACATGCCTGGATGCAGTTATGAGGATTTCTTTTTCGGGGAACTCGTCCCTGCCGTGGAAAAGAAATACAGCTGCGGAGGCAGCAAGGGCCGGCGTGCGGTCATGGGCCTGTCCATGGGCGGTGGCGGCAGCACCGTATATGCCCAAAGGCATCCGGACATGTTCTCCAGTTGCTACGCCATGAGCGCCTGGCTGGACAACAAGAACGACGAAGTAGGCTACAAGAAGGGTTCTTACGACAAATTGTACCTGGTAGGCCAGGCCGTAAGGAAGCATTCTGCGCTGGATTATCTTGACAATGCTGACGAAGCCACCCTCGAGAAACTGCGCACGGTAGCGTGGTTCTTCGATTGCGGCGACGACGATTTCCTGCTCCAGCAGAGCATGGACCTGCATATGAAAATGCGCGCCAGGAAGGTGCACAGCGAACTCCGCGTCCGAAACGGAGTGCACAATTGGGAGTACTGGCACCTGGCGCTGCGCCTGTCTCTGCCTTTCGCTTCGAGGAATTTCGACTAGTCGAACATCTCCCAGAATCCCGGGAAGGATTTCGCCACGCAGGCAGTGTCGTCGATAGCCAGCGGCCCGTCTGCGCCTATCGAAGCTATCTTCAGGGCCATCGCCATGCGGTGGTCGCCGTGGGATGTGAAACTGCCACCCCGCAGCATCCTGCCGTTCATCATGCGGGAGCACAAGGTCTCTCCGGCAACGTGCAGGTCGTCTCCTTCTATACGTGCACTGACTCCCAGCCCGGAGAGCATCTCCAGGATGGCCTCGGCACGGTTGCTTTCCTTACCCACCAGCCGTCCGGCTCCGGATATCACACTTTCGCCTTCGCAGAAGGCTGCCAGAATGCTGACTATGGGGAAGATGTCGGGAGCGTTGTTGAGGTCGGCTTCGAAGGCCTCCAGAGGAGCGCGGCTGACGCACACTGCTCCATCGAGTTCCGACACCACCGCACCTGCTTCTACCAGGATGTCCGCTATTGTCAGGTCCGCCTGGAGGCTCTTGGTGTCGAGCCCTTCCACCTCGGCCTTGCCGTAGATGGCGCCTGCGACCAGGAAGTTGGCGGCGCTGCTCCAGTCGCCCTCGATGTCGAAGTCGGCGGCGTGATAGTGCTGGCCTCCGCGAATCTTGAAGGTTACGCCCGTGCATCCGCTCCAGTCCTGCTCCTCGATCATCTTCTGGTCCCCCTCCATCTCCGCTGAAATCTTGATGCCGAAGTGCTTGAGTACATCGCAGGTGATGAACATGTAGGGGATGCTCTTGGGTTCGGTGATTATGAGGGTGGATGGCTTGTCGAAGAGAGGCAGCGCGGTCAGCAGGCCGGAGATGAGCTGCGAGCCGTCCCTGCCGGAGATCTCGGCTACGCCGGGGATGATGCGGCCTTCCACGTGCAAGGGGACGGTATTCTCGCGCACGATCACTCCGAACGAGGCCATGATGTCGCTCACGCCTTTCAGAGGGCGGTGGGTGAGGGTTTTTTCGCCGGTGATGGTGACGGGACAGTCGTTGATGGTGGTCATCAGGGGGATCATCAGGCGCGTCAGCAGCCCGGATTCGCCGGTGTGCAGGGTTTCGAGATTCGTGTGTGCTCCGCCGATGCCGTCGATGGTGAGGGTGCTGCCGTCGATGCGGATTCTCGCGCCGAGCGTGCGGGCGGCTTCAAGGGCGGCTTCGCTGTCGGCGCAGGGGGAGTATCCGCGGAGATGGCTCCTGCCTTCGGCGAGGGCGGCGGCGATGATTGCGCGCTGCGCGAAGCTCTTGGATGCGGGCATCTGCAGGGAGTTGCGGAAGAATCCGCGCCAACTGCCGTAGACCTCCTTGTGCATTGTGAGGTAGTCGATCTGCCCGGGGGCGGCGGCTTCTTTGTCGGAGAGGGATGCGTAGCTGAAGGGTGCGCCCCGCTTCAGGCATTCGATGCGGGTCGCGCGGCCTTCCGGGCCCATCGCAAAGGCGACGAGGCCTGTCTGTGGGGGCTCTGCCCCCAAAACCCCCGCGGCTCCCGGACTACCGACATCGCTCGCTTTGCGAGCTCCGTCCCGTCCTCCGCCGTGCGCACTGAGGTGCGCATTGAACCCGCCCGCACCATACAACGCCATGACGCGGGCGGCGTCATCAGCGGAATGGGCGGTGACGACGATTTTAGCGATATCGGCGCCGTAGCGGTAGCAGCGGTCGCGCACCTGCCTCAGGTACTCCAGGTCCGGGGTGCCATTGAAGTCGTGGAAGGAACGGATGATTTCCGTGCCGCACTCTTCGCAGATGCTGCGGAAGCGCTTGCTGAACGCTGCGTCCGCTTCCAGTTCCAGATCCGCGAAGCGCGCTCCGGCGCGGATGGCGACACCCAGGCGGCGTTCCGCCTCTTTGGCCCCGACCTCAACGATCCGACACGTCGCAATCAGCGGCGTGTCGGTGTTGGCAAACAGGTCTTCTATCTCGTCGTCGGAGAGTTTGCAGCGGTCCAGGCGGATCTCCGCCATTTCTATCCACGGATCGTCCAGAAGGGCCAGAATCTCGTCGTATGTCTTGTTCTGTATGCTTGTGCAGATCATATCTTTGCATTATTTCGGTGCAAAGATAGTAAAAA
>CAMNAD010000020.1 GCA_946530505.1 uncultured Bacteroidales bacterium | reverse complement strand
ATGTAGTAACCTGCGTCGTTCTTCACTGGGATTGCCAGATTCTTGCCATTGTAGAGCACCATAGGACCGGTGCTTATGGCATTCACCGGATTCCATGCCTGAGCAGGACCCGGATTGTTTTCATCTGCCGCAGGCCAGAGCGAGCCTCCCATCACGGTGGTCATGGGCCTGTCGTAGAAGAACACGTGGTTCTCATCCGGTGCACTTGTCCAGAAAGCGGAAGGTTTGCCGGAAGCATCGGTGCCGATGACGGCGCGGGTAATATTGTAGAGTTTCTCGTCGTAGCCCCAGTAATTGCCGTCCACTTCGTTTCTCCATGCCTGTTTCTCCCCCTTGGAATAGATGACACCTATGTGCTTTGTGCCGAAAATGCCTCCATTGATCATTACATAGCAGTTCCCTTCTGCCTCCGCCTGCTTTTCGAGGGTAGCCTTTGAAGAGGGGTTCAAAACACGGAATTCAACGTCACCGGTGCAGTCCGCAACAGCATACCAGGCGTGGAATTTGCGGCCGTTGAGAGCAGATGTGGTTTCGTAAACCTCTATGGAAGAGGGAAGTGCGTCGAAGGACAACTTTTTCCATTCAAGATCGATCTTCTGAGTGTCATCCTTCATCGTAAAAATGTATTCCTGACTGTACCAGTACTCTCCTTCTGCCTTTACAAAAGCCCGTACATGATACTCTTTCCCATATTCAAGAACAGCGGAAGATATGATATGCTCGGCTGCCAGGTTCTTCAGAACCGGGCCGTGGAAAACGACGTCGTCGATGGTGGGCAGTTTGCTGCCGCCAAGGCAGATGCCATACTCTTCCGGTGTATCAGAAACCCTCTTGAAGCTGTATTTCACCCTGAGGAACGCGTGGTTGTAGGAAAGATCGTCGATGTTTGCATCCGGGGCCTTGCTATAGTTGATGATACGCATGGGCGAGGTCCAGGCTATTTCGGAATTGTCGGCTGCATTGTCTGCCCTGGCCTGAACCCCGAAACTGTAGTATCCCTGCTCGAGTCCTTCGAATGTATAATCGCTGCTTGAGGCAGGGAGCGTTGCCGCAGGGTCAACGTAATAAGTGGATTCCGAAGCCTTGCAGAAAACATAATAGCCCCTCGCGCCTTTATCGGCAGTCCAACTCAATTTTGCGGAGGTGTCGGTGGTCTGCTCGATGATGAGTCCGGTGGGTGAGGACAGTTTGCCGGATCCGTTATTTTCTGTTCCGGGATCTGTGCAAGATAATATTGCGGCAAAAAAGCCGAACTGTGCAAAAAAGTGTAGAATATTCATAGGAAAATCGTTTGCTTTGCAAAAATACAAAAAACATATTTGAGAATGCAAGATATTTTATATATTTTTGCACCACAGTATACCACAGATGAAAAAGAGTTTCGGCAAATATTATAAATGGGAAGTGCTGGCCCTTCTTTGGGTGGCTTATCTTCTCAATCAGGCGGACCGCCAGGTGTTCAATACGGTGCTGCCTGCAATCAGGGATTCTCTGAATCTTACCGATACCTCGGTGGGCCTCATTGCGACCGTATTCAATCTTTTCTACGCATTGATGGTTCCTCTGGGGGGCTGGGCTGGCGACCGCTTCAGCCGCAAGTGGGTCACGACCTTGAGCATACTCTTCTGGAGCGTAGCGACAATGTTTACGGGACTTGCCAACGGGGTGGTGATGCTGGTGCTCATGCGCAGCATAGCAACCGGAGGCGGCGAAGCTTTCTTCGGACCTGCCAATTATTCGCTGCTGGGCCAGTATCACACCGATACCCGGGCCAGGGCCATGTCGATACATCAGACATCCTACTATGTGGGAGTCATTCTGGCCGGATGGCTTGCTGGAAAGATTGCCGACAGTCTGGGATGGAAATACTCTTTCCTGATCTTCGGCGGTGCAGGCGTCATCTGGGCCATCGTGATGGTACTCAGACTCAAGGATGCGGAAACTCCTGCCCTTGAAACACCCGAGAAAGACAATAAGCCCGGTTTGCTGGACGGCTTCAAGACGGTGTTCACTACACCCACGGCCCTGATGCTCACCATAGGCTTCAGCGCGTTTATCTTCGTCATCACGGGTTATATGACCTGGGTGCCTGCCTTCCTGCAGGAAGAGTTTGGCCAGAATCAGGAGATGGCGGGGCTGCATTCGATGATCTGGACATACGTGGCCGCATTCATCGGTGTGCTGCTGGCTGGAACCCTCTCCGACAAACTCGGCATCCGCGACCATAAGCTCCGTATGTATATTCAGGGTGCGGGGCTGATACTCGGTTCGATATTCCTGTTTTTCATGGGCGGATCAAAGGTCCTCTGGGTGCTGTATGCATGTTTTGCCGGTTGGGGATTCTTCCGCGCATTCTTCGATGCCAACATCTACACCGTGCTCTATGATGTTACGCCGGCGAGGCTTCACGCATCTTGCTCCAGCGCAATGATTATGACGGGTTTTGCTGTAGGCAGCCTTGCCCCTGTCATACTCGGCGCCATGAAGGAATCCGCAGGCAGCCTGTCGGCAACCTTCCCATTGCTCGGGATTATCTGGGCGGTTTGCGGAGTAGTGATGTTTATTGTTGCAAAAGCTTGTTATCAAAAAGATTACGATAAAATACTGAATAATGGACAGATCGATTAAAACATCGAAACCCAGGGCAGGACTGCTGCTGATAGCTTCGCCCCGTTTCAAGAATCTTTACGGCCCTAAGAGAGGTACGTACGGCGAGCGTAAAGACAAAGCCGTGAAAGAAATAAAAGCCACTATGGAATTCCTCGATCTTGTTGATCCCGGAATAGTCTATGAGCGCGAAGATGCACAGAAAGCCATGGATTTGTTCTACAACGAGAAAGTCGACTTCGTTTATGCGGAATTCCTCAGTTGGAGCGAAGATTTCGCCTGGATCAGATTCCTGCGCGACTGCCCCGAAGTGCCGGTCTTCTTTGCCAATGTGGCCAAACCGAGAATGACTTTTGAGACTACGCTCGACGAGGACGATTTTGTGGATTACCTATGCGCAGGCACTCTGGTAGGGTCCCTGGAAGGATCCGGAAGCATCAGGCGAGTCCCGCGCAAGGGCCTGCATACAGTGCTCGGAAACAGGGATGAAGTGACGGAAAAGCTGAAAGTATATGCAAAGGCTGCCAAGACACGTAGCGTGCTGCGCCGTTCCAACGTCGGACTGATGGCAAATATGAACGAGGCGATGTGGAGCACCTATATCGACAATTACGACCTGTTCACCAAGATAGGCCCTGAAATCCACTATCTGCCATATAGCGACTACGGCACCGAAATAGACAATCTCGGCGAGGATGAGGTGAAGGCCTATGCCGACGAACTGACATCGAAATACAAAATGATGCCGGATGTCGAGTACGACAAGTTCATAGGTTGCGTCAAGGCTACGCTTGCCATAAAGAAGATGGCGGAGAAGAACGATATAGACTGTTATGTATACAACGACATAGACCAGGCGACCTTCCGCACAGCAGGATGCCGTGCGGGGTTCTATCCACGGTGGTTCAACGAGAATGTCAGCGTGCTGGTGCCTGAGGCTGACATAGGCGCAGGGCTGATCACTTACATCCTCAAACTGCTCAGCGGAAAGAACGTCAATTTCATCGAGCCCTTCCACATCGAGGACGATTTCGGTACCTTCGCCGGAGGCCATGCAGGCCCCAACGACCATAACGACCCGAAATGGCAGGACAATGTCGTGATTTCCCGCGACGTGCGTTTTGCCAAGACCAGTTGGAAATATGCCGGAGCTCCTTTCGCATGGTATCGCATAAGCCCGGGAATGAAGACCGTCGCAGGGCTTTACGAGGAAGATGGCAAGTATAAACTGATTACCTTCCAGGCGGAAAGCCTTTCCGAAAAGGATACCCCTCAAAGCGACAAGAAGCATCTGCTGGCAACCTATAGCCACACCATTTTCAAACCGGTGGTCCCCGTGAAGGAACTATTCGAAAAGATACTCAAGATTGGCGCCACCCAGCATTATGCGATAGTCGACGGTGATTATACGGCAGAGCTTGAGGCATTGGCTGAAATTATGGGATTTGAATTCTACAAGATATGAGTTTTATGTACAACCCGTTCCCCTTTCACGACACGAAAGCCGTGAACAGGCCGGAACTGAAAAAGGATACAATTGAATCGATAGTTGCCGGCGGGACGCCTGCCGTCGCAAAGAAGTTCGTCGCAGGCCTTGCAAAAAAGGCTGAAAAGGAAGGTGTCATCATTGCCTTCGACGGTTATACCACAGCCAAATGGGACCTGTTCATCAGTCTGATCTCCCGCGAATGCGACCTGCTCGGGCTCGAATTCGAGAGCGTCGACTGCAATGAGACAACTCTGAAGAGCGGGAAGGAGATAGACTCCATAATCGACCCTCTGCTCATCTGGGATACGAAGATAGACCCGACGTTGCTTTATGGAAAGGTATACCATGGTGGATACGAAGGACTCGTAGATGCAGCCAAGGCTGAAGCGTTTATAAAGGATATCCCTGCCAGGAAAGCACCCGGCAAGATCGTGGCGGTCTACGGATATGGCTGTTTGATGAAGGCCTTCCGCGGCCTTTACGACGTCAGGTGCTGGTTCGACGTGACTCCTATGAATTCCATGCTGCGCATACGCGCGGGGGAATATGCCAACCTTGGCAAGAAGCACACCGGTATTATCAATCGCACCATACGCCGCTGCTACTACTGCGATTTCGAGAACGCCGTGCAACTCCGCAAGAACCTTTTTGAGGAGGGCGCACTCGACTGGTATGTGCTTGACAACGACCGTGCAAAACTTCAGATGATGCCTTTCGAGGCATTTTCGGATATTTGCTCACAACTTGTGAAGTATCCATTCAGGGCGAAACCCTGCTATCTGGAGGGGGTCTGGGGCGGAACATACATGAAAAAACTCCGCAATCTTCCGGAAAAGATGCGCAATGCCGCATGGGTTTTCGACTTCATTCCCATGGAAGTCAGCGTCCAGGTCGAGGCCGGTGCAGAACTTCTCGACATCAACTACTGCTCCTTTGTCCACAAGGAGGGCGTCAGCCTGATGGGGGAGACCTGCGTTAAGAAGTACAAGGGATATTTCCCCATCCGGTTCAACTGGGACGATTCCTATCATTCCACCGGCAACATGAGCATACAATGCCATTCCGGCGGCAAGTTCAACGTTGAGAACTACAATGAGTTCGGACGCCAGGACGAGAGTTACTACGTGGTGATCACCGGCCACGAGGCAAAGACATTCATCGGTTTCCGTGACGATGCCGATATTCCGGCTTTCTTCAAAGAAATCGAGGCCGCTGACACCGAGCACAAGCCCTGCGACTATATGAAGTACGTCAGCTACGAAGAGAGCAAGCCCGGTCTTCAGGTGATGCTGCCTGCAGGCACCATCCATTCCAGCGGACGCAACCAGGTCATCCTCGAGATAGGATCGCTGACCATTGGCAGTTATACATACAAGATGTACGATTACCTCCGCCTCGACTTTGACGGAAAGCAGCGCCCCATTCACACCCGTCTTGGAGAGCTCAACGTGCGTCAGGACCGCCGTCACAGCGTTATCCACGATCCGGCCAGCACGGAATACATAGTACAGGAACCTCGTCTTGCCGACAAGGGAGAAGGCTGGGAGGAATACATCCTTGGCGAGAATCCTCAGATGTATATCTCGCTTCGCCGCCTCGAGTTTGAGAAATGCTGCGAGCAGGATACCCGCGGAGAAAAGTTCCATGTGCTCACCCTCGTGGACGGCGAACACATACGCATACGCAGCGTGGAGCATCCTGAACGATTCTTTGACCTTGATTTCATGGAGATAGCCTGCGTGCCTGCCTCAATGGGCAAGTATGTTATCGAGAATCTCGGAAAGGAGCCCATCAGGGTCCATAAGACAACACTTCGCGACGGATATCAGAATGACCCTGCATAACGACATACTCCTGCTCGATGTCGGCGGAACCTTCATAAAATGTTCCGACGGCCGTGAGATTCCCGTCAATTCGGCGGGGAGCAGGGAGGAGATCGCCGCGAGTCTTAGGGAAGCCGTGGGCGATGCCGGCAAAGTAGGTGTAGCCATACCAGGACCTTTCGACTTTTCGAATGGCATATTCCTGATGAAACACAAGTTCGCTGCGGTTTACGGTGAAAGTTTCGCTGATTTGTGTTTTTCCGGGCAAAGCGAAGAAACTCCTTCATTCCGTTTCATGCATGATGTAAATGCGGCACTTCTTGGCGAGAACCCTGTCGGCAACACGGCACTTGTTACGATTGGCACCGGACTGGGCTTCGCCTATACCAGGGACGGAATCGTTCAGAAGTCTGCTATGGGCTCGCCTGCACGGTTGGTTTACAATTTGCCATATTGTGACGGCATTCTTGAAGATTTCATTTCTAAAAGAGGTATCATACGCACATACAATGAACTTGCCGGTCCATCCGATGTTACGGTCAAGGAGATATCCGAGAGGGCAAGGGCAGGGGAAAAGGCGGCGGTGCTTGCATTTTCCCGGACAGGTACCATCCTTGCCAGGGCTTTGCAGCCTGTTTTGACGGAATTGAACATCAACCGCGTGATTATGGGCGGGCAGATTTCACGTTCATTCGATCTTATGGAAGAGGAACTCCGAAATGGTTTCGGGCCGGGAATCAGCGTGACTCCTTCGAATGATATCGGAGGCGCGGTTTTCCGGGGACTGGCCAACTTGTTTTGATTGTTAATTTATTTTGTATATGAGAAGATTATTAAGAATTCAACTCGCTTTCTTGCTGCTATTCTCTGCAGGGCTGACCGCCTTTGCACAAAGCAGGGAGGTGACGGGTACCGTGCTTGACGACACCGATCAGCCGCTTCCAGGCGCTACGGTGGCTGTCAAGGGCGAGACCAGGGGAGTGATGACAGATCTTGACGGCCATTTCAGCATATCCGTCAAGTCGTCGGATATCCTGGTAGCCCAGTTCCTCGGTTATGAAGACCAGGAAGTCAAAGTCGGGAACCAGAGCAACATCGTGATAAAGCTCAAAGCCCAGGCAGATATGCTGGAAGAAGTCGTGATGGTGGCTTACGGTGCACAGCGTAAAGCATCGGTCATCGGTTCCATTGCATCGGTCGACATGGAGCAGCTTAAAGTTCCGGTAGGCCAGCTGTCCACTACACTTGCAGGCAAACTTGCGGGTATTGTCGTGATGCAGCACACGGGCGAGCCTGGTGCAGGCGCCGATTTCTGGATCCGTGGTATGAATACATTTGGAGCCAACAGCAAACCTCTGGTGCTCGTGGATGGCGTGGAGCGCGACATGGACCTCGTCGATGCTGAGGATATCGCTTCTTTCTCCATTCTAAAGGATGCAACCGCAACCGCCCTTTATGGTGTACGCGGCGCAAACGGAATTGTGCTCATAACCACCAAACGAGGTTCCGAATCCAAACCGAAGATCACCTTCAAGGCGGAAACCGGAATGGTTTCACCAACCCGTCTGCCGGAACTCGCAAGCCCTTCGCAGTGGATAGATTACTATAATGGCCTTTATCTGGACCGCGGCGGCGAAGCGCCGATTTCTGATTATCAGAGGGAGATGTACCTGTCGAAAGCGGATCCTGATTTCTATCCTTCGGTCGACTGGATACACACCATCTTCAAGGAGCAGTCTTCCAGCAGCAGGATGAACCTGAGCGTAACAGGAGGAACGAAGAACGTCCGCTATTACGTAGGTGGAAACTATTACAATGAAGAAGGTATTTTCAATACCAATCAGGACCGCTACGATGCAGGAATGAGTTTCGATAAATTCAGTTTCCGAAGCAATGTCGACATCAATATAACAAAGTCGACCACACTTGGCCTGAGCCTGTCGAATCAGTTTACGGATACCAACTCCCCGCGCAACGACCGTAACGAGATCTACTCAAGGACCCTGGCGGCATCTCCGGTTGGAATCGTAACCGTTTATTCCGACGGAACGCTTACTCTGCCGGAACAGGGCTACAACCCCTGGAACCTTCTCAATAGTCTGGGTTACAGGACGATCAAGAACAATGTCGCCCAGGCCACCATGTCGTTGACGCAGGATTTCTCCGAGATTGTCACCGAAGGCTTGCAGGCCAATGTGAAATTCAGTTGGGACGCTCAGAACTCAACCGTGGTATACCGTTCGATCTCTCCTGCTTATTCTACTGCGACCGGTCGTGATGCCGAAGGCAATCTTGTTTTCGAATCAATCAGCGGAGGCAATAACTACATGACGCTGAGCAGCTCCAATGCAGGTTGGAATACCCTTAACCTTGAGGCGTCACTGAACTATGAACGTACGCTTGCCAATGCCCACAGGGTTGGCGCGATGTTCCTTTACAACATGCGAACCCGTACCAACAACGTGCCGGGAGCTTCCTACATCGCCGCCTTCCCCTACAAGCACATGGGTATCGCGGGACGCGCCACCTACTCGTTCAAGGACCGTTATTTCGCAGAATTCAACTTCGGTTACAATGGCTCCGAGAACTTCGCTCCCGGGCACAGGTTCGGTTTCTTCCCGTCTTATGCACTCGGATACATGATCAGCAATGAACCATTCTGGGAGCCAATCAGCCATATTGTTACCACATTGAAGTTCAAGGCTTCCTACGGTCACATCGGAAGCGACCAGATCTCTACCGACAACAGTCGCAGGTTTGCTTACAATACCACCATCAACACCGGTGCGGCAGGTGCCCTCTTCGGAGATACTCCTACGTCGAAAGGAGGTATCACCACCGATCAATACGGCAACCCGGAGGTGTCGTGGGAGAAAGCCACCAAGGCCAATGCCGGTTTCGAGATGACGCTGTTCAAGGATCTCCGCTACATCGTGGATTTCTTCTACGACAAGCGTGACGGGATATTCATTCTCCGTCAATCCACTCCTTCGGCAGTGGGTATCAACGTGAACCAGTACGTCAATATAGGACGGATGAGGAATCAGGGTGTGGACATGACTCTGGAATACGACCATACTTTTGCCAACAAACTCTTTGTCTCGGCGAGGGCCAACTATTCGTTCAATCGCAACAAAATTGAATACAACGACCAGCCTGACCAGATCTGGAAATACCAGAACACGGCAGGTTTTGCATACCAGCAGCAGTTCGGACTGATCGCGGAAGGGCTCTTCAGCAGTGAAGAAGAAATAGCATCGTGGCCGGCCCAGCAGTTCGGTACTGTGCAGCCAGGCGACATCAAATACCGCGACATAAACGGTGACGGCGTGGTCAACACCTACGACAAGGTTGCGATAGGCTATACAGTCGTTCCTGAAATCAACTATGGTTTCGGTGTCAGCCTCGGTTACAAGGGCTTCGACGCTTCGGTGTTCTTCAGCGGAGTCGCTCACGTTACCCGCATAATCACCGGCAACAACCTTTTCGGAGCTACTGCCGACATTAAATATGAAGGCCAGATTTTCGCCGATGTGGCAGAGAAGCGCTGGACACGCCAGAACCCGGATCCGAATGCCGAGTATCCGCGCCTTTCGCTCGAAAACGTTACCAACAACCAGCAGGCATCCACTTTCTGGCAGAAGGATATGGGTTTCATGCGACTCAAAAACGCTGAGATCGGCTATACTCTTCCCAAGAAGCTCAGCCAGAAGATAGGTCTCTCCACAACCAGGGTATATATCCAGGGCACCAATCTCCTGACTCTCTCCAAGTTCAAGTTGTGGGATCCGGAACTTGCCACCGCCAATGGCAGCGCGTACCCCAACATCAGGTCTTACAGTATCGGACTCAACCTTAATTTCTGATGCTCATGAAAAAGTATATATACATAATTTCGGCAATGCTGCTCCTCGCATCCTGTGATTCCTATTTCGACATAGATTTCCAGGATCAGGCCAACCTTGAGGAGATTTTTGCAAAGAAAAACACTACGGAAGGTTATCTTGCGCACCTGTACTCGTACCTTCCGCATGACGAAGATACACACAAAGGCGCCGGCTACGTGATTCCGCGTTCCGACGAAGGCCTCTTCGGTTTCCTTGGTTACGGCCCGTTCAATAAACTGCGCAGCGGCGACTACAGCACTGCTGCCTCCGGCGATGTCGTAGAGTACAACCAGTGGAAGAGAATGTATGTAGGCATCAGACAATGCACTATCTTCATGGACTATGTGGACCTTGACAAGGAAGACACCCAGGTGGTTCGTGATGCGATGCGTGCCGAGGCCAGATTCCTTCGCGCATACTATTATTTCTGCCTGTTCCGACAGTATGGACCTGTGATCATCTGGGGCGACAACCTCGCGCCGGAAGATGCCGCCGGGGCGGATCTGGACCGCAATACAGTCGACGAAAACGTCAATTTCATGGTGTCTGAACTCGACAAGGCTTGCGAATACCTGCCCGACGATATCAAGGAAATCGGAGCCAACGATTCCTGGACCGGACGTGCTACCAAGGGAGCGGCCCTTGCACTCAAAAGCCGTATCCTCACATACGCTGCTTCTCCTTTGTACAACGGACAGGACGGTGGAAGACTTACGGGCATCTTCTCGGCCAAGACAAATCTTGCCGGCAAGCGGATTTTCGCCGATTACGATGCCGCGAAGTGGCAGGCAGCCGCAGATGCAGCCAAAGCCGTGATCGACATGAACCGTTACAGTCTCTGTCAGTCAACCGTGGGGGCGAACGATTTCCAGAAGGCGGCGTCGGCATATCAGAACGTTTTCTTCGAACGCTGGAACAGCGAAACGATCTGGGGCTGGTGGCACCTCGGAATCGGTCATTCGGACGGAGGCTTTGCTACCTGGATCGGTGCCACCGGATCGTTCATGTACTGCACCATTCCCGATTTCAAGGAAGTGACTACCTCCTACAGGCCTCTGCAGGCTTATACACCAACCCTCAAGATGGTTGATGCCTATCCTATGGCCGAGAGCGGCAGGTATCCCGTACTCGGATACGAAAAGAGCGGAAGATTCAACGATTTCTCCCGCCCTATCGTGGATGCGGCATCAGGTTATGAAACCACTGGTTGGGTTGAGGATTATGTGCAGCCGGTGGATGCCGATTGGGCGCCTGCCTTCAAGGCACACAAGACCACTGTCGGACGCGATGCACGTTACTATTCCAGTATAGTTCCCGACGGTTTCTATTGGCCCAGCGACAAGATTAAGAAACGCTGGACAAGTTACAAGAGTTCATCTGCGACGGTACCGGTCGAGAAGTTCGAATCTGCGGCGCTGAACTGGGTCGGCTATGCCTGCCGTCGCTGGTACAAGGCGAATACCGCATTCGCTACCGGACAGGACTTCGTAGGAGCCACACGTTATGTGTATCCGGCATTCCGTCTTGCGGAAATCTACCTGAATTATGCCGAAGCCTGCAACGAGAAGACGACCAGGGACGTGGACGAGGCTATCAAGTATCTTGATATGGTCCGCGCCCGCAGCGGCCTGAATGGCATTCAGGCGGCTTATCCGGAAATCAATTTTGCAAATGCGGATGCCAGCACCACCATCAGCGGAATCACCAAGACCAACAAGGAATGGCTGCGCTGGCTGATCCTTCAGGAACGCTGGTGCGAATTCGGCATGGAAGCCATGCGCCACTATGATATGTGCCGCTGGCTTCGTGCAGAAGATGAGTATCCGGCCAAGGCATGGACTCTGAATATGCAGTCCGAGACATACGAAGGTCTGTATGAACGTGTGAGCGATATCATGCCGATGGATAATGCAGACTTCCATTACAGGGACTATTTCTACCCCATAATTTCTACACAGTTGGCAGAAATGGTTAACTTTACGCAAAACCCCGGTTGGGAATAGAATGAATGCGCTATGAAAAAAGTTTTCAAATATATGATGATTGCCGGTTTGCTGGTTGCAAGCCTCCAGTCCTGCATTGAAGATTCCCGAAACAACGATATGGTGGACGACCAACTTTCTATCGTATATGAGGATGTCGTCACTCCGGTATCGGTCTATGCCGGCAGCTATACCGTATCCATAATGAAGTCAGGCAAAGGACAGAGCGATGCCAAGGCCATAGTGGGCACGTCGTCATCTGCACTCATGGATTATCTGGCAAGCGGAGAATCCGACCTCAAATACAAGGAAATCCCGGGCTCATACTTCACGTTCAGCACGGACGAGTTGCGTTTTGGACAGTCAGATATGATCCAGAGATTTACAGTGACCTGGGATGTCGATCAATTGTCCGCATACGTGAAGGATGATCTTGCAGTTCTTCCTATCAGTATCCTTGGCGGAAGCCTGGATATCAATGAAAGCCGCAATCTGCTGGCTCTCAATCTGTTGAAATCTACGGTAGGCTTCGCATCCAGCGGATCCACCGTAGTCGCAAAGGAGAATGCAGAGGAGGACGGACAATTGCAGGTCAAGATCAAACTCGACCGTGCCATACCACAAGATATCACCGTATCCTATGCCATTGACAATTCGTTGATAGCGGGATACAATGAAGCTAAGGGAAGCGATTACACCCAGGCTCCCGAAGGGTTTGTGGTGCTTCCGCAGACTCCCGACAGGATTCCTGCCGGAACACTCGACATTTTCTCCGATCTGACTCTGAAAACATCCGTTCTTTTCGGAGCCGATGGAAAGATGATGGATTTCCGCACATTCCTCGTTCCTCTCCGCATTACGGAGACTTCTCTTGACGGGCTGCTTGTCTCCGACCAGATTTATTATCTGCTGGTCAATTCTCCTTTCGCCGGGGCATCGTTCAGCCGTATCTGGGGCAAGTATTCCATCGATCAGCTCTGGACAAAGGAATACGCGGGCATACCCGATGGCGGCGACAGGAATCTTGCTCTCGATGGCAAGTATGTCTATTTCCCATACGCTATAGCCGGGGCGACGGCAAAGATCACTGCAATAAGTGTAGATGATCCTGCCGAGGTAAAAGAGGTCAACTGCACAGGATTTACCACCGCTACCATTACCAGCGCCTGCGTGCGCGTCATCGACAAGGGCGACGGCACCACGATGCTTGTGGCTACCGGCGCAGGGGAGAACAACTTCCCCTTCTACGCATGGGAGAACGGCATCGACAATCCTCCTACCGTCTTTTCTCTCCAGTGCACATGGCGTCGAGGAGGAGACCGTTTCGAGTATCACGGGACCTGGAAGGACGGCGTCCTTTATGTACACGCATATCAGGGCCGCTTCGCGACGCGCTACAAGGTCTCTGACGGCAAGTTCGTGAAGACAGATAACGGTATGTTCAACGGCACCGACCGTGCGCTTGTCGACATGAAGGCGACCGATACCGGATTCGGAGGATTCTATCTCTATCCCGGCCAGGACCAGATGGCGTTCACGACTTCCGATGTCTCGGCATTCGTCACGATGAAGGATACATACAATGATCCAGGTGACGGCCAGAAGGCCTGGGAAACTTCCCGCGAAGAATTCCCGGGAGCCGAAATGAGTTGGGGATACCGTGTGTTCTCCTACAGGGGCGACAAGTACATAGCCTACACGCAGATCGACAAGGACGACCAGCTGAAAGACGACGGCATTTCCGTATATACCAGCAAGCAGAGGGCACGCCTGGTTGTCGTCAAAGACAAGGGTGGCTTCAAGGCTTCGCTTCTCGGTGACAACAAGGACATCGTATTTGAGGCTCCTCTGCAGGGCGAAGAATTCACCGACATTGCCGTGGCTGCTCCTACATCGGCTCAGGGCGACTGCGCCGTGCAGGCGTTCAGCGACAAGGTGCTGATTGCCGCAGGCGTCCAGGGTATCGGCGCCAGCGTGTTCAAAATGGAATAGATGAAGAGGATATCCTTATATTTTTCCGTACTCCTTCTCCTTGCTTCATGCGTGGGGAAGGAGCCGGAGGATTATAAGGGGGCTCCGGCCGTGCAGTTGACTTTCATGTCTTCGACTCACACCACTGCAACTTTCCTGGTTGAGAGTCTCAATTCCGATGAGGTCAGGCTTTTCTGCTCCAAAGATGAACTTGTGCCGGATGCCGCGACAGTATTTTCTTCAGGCATCAAAGCGGAAGGGGATACCGTTCTGGTAAGCGGCCTTGAAGCGTCTTCTCACTATTACGCATACGCAGTTGCAGTTCAAGGAAAAGACAGGTATTCTTCGGTAGTGTCGAAGGACTTTTCCACTGGTATCGTAGCCGGAGACCTTTATTCATGGGAAAAGGAGAGAGGGGAACTGCCGGTGTTCGCCGACATTACTCTTTGCACGGGAGGAGGAACTCCGAACAGCAATTACTGGTTTTCGATACCGGAATACTGGGATGCCGACCGTTTTGCGCCTCATGTGTCGTTCGAGGACGAGTCCGGAGAGCATTGGCTCTTTGATGCCTTCCTTGCCATCAGCGGAATTGACATGGATGGCAATAACTATGGCATAAACAACAACGGACGCAAATCTGCCGACAAGGAGTCCTGGGAGGCATTCGCATCATACTGGCTCGATAAGGGAGGTGCATTCGATGAACTGGATAAAGCCATAGGCAAAGTCGCAGGACGCATCGGTATGCCGCCGCATAAGAGGCAGGTGGTGATGATGATGCCGGACCCGGTAATGTTCGAACGTTTTACCGACAAGAGTTCTTCCACAACTTACTGGGGAGCTGTCGACGGAGTCCTGCTCGATTTTTCGAAGGTGGATGACCAGGTCAAGGCTCTGCAGTGGTATGCGGATCTGGTGCGTTCCAAGTTCAATGCCTTGGGCGCCAGTCATATCGAGCTGGCCGGTCTGTACATCCTCTCGGAGGAACTTGTGGCTGTGCCCGGAGGATGGAATTACCAGTACAAACGCTGGGACCGTATTCTCCCCAAGATAGCCGCGTACCTGAACGAGAGGAACGAAGGCCTCTACTGGATTCCATACCGCAAGGCGGACGGAACGGACATTTGGAAAGATCTCGGGATCAATCAGGCATGGCTGCAGCCGAACTACTATTGGGACTACAACCACGAGATGCCCATCAGGGATGCCTTCGACATGATGAAGGACAATGGGATGGGCATGGAGTTGGAATTCGAATACTCCATGGTGGAAGAAGTCATGGGAATGGCCGGG
>CAMNAD010000019.1 GCA_946530505.1 uncultured Bacteroidales bacterium | reverse complement strand
GATATGCTCATGCTACGGTTGTCAAACTATATAACATCCTCAACGGCCTCTTCGGATGGGAATTCGAGGTGTTCCACACCCGCCGTTCCAACATCCTCTGCACCCGTAATGCTTCGGTGCCTTACTACACCGGCCTTACCACCAATCTTCCTGACGAAAACATCGGTATAGTTTCCAACAAGGGTGTCGAGTTCCAGATCAACCATGAGAACAAGATCGGCCAGATGCGTTATCATGTGACCGGCAACATCATGTATGCAAAGAACACCATCGAATTCATGGACGAAACTCCTTACGATGAGGCACATCAGTACATGAACCGTACCGGCCATCCCATGGGAGCATCCCTCATCTATCAGGTAGAAGGTATCAACAGGAGCTTCGAAGAAATGGCCGAGCATCCCCAGATGGCCGGCGCAGGTCTCGGCGATTTCTACTTCAAGGATCTTGACCACAACGGAATCATAGATTCCCAGGACCGTCTCCGTTCCGATCTTACCGCTGTTCCTCAGATAGTATATGGTATCAACGGCGACCTCCAATGGAAGAACTGGGATCTTTCCCTCCTTCTTCAGGGCCAGGCCCGTGCACGTTTCTACTATGCACCTCTGACCGATCCCGTTTCCGGTAATATCGAATATGATGCTGCCAAGAATGCTTGGAACCTCAATAATACCACGACCGATCACCCGCGTATCGCATCCAATATCGGCAATGGCGGTGTGTATCGTTCCTCTTATTACTATCGCAATGCTGCATTCCTGCGTCTGAAGAACCTGGAGATCGGTTATTCCATCCCCGGCCGTGTTTTCGGACATCAGGTTGGCATCAAGAACATCCGCCTCTATGCAGCTGGTTACAACCTCCTCACCTTCTCCGAGCTCAAGACCATCGACCCTGAGACCAGTGACGAAGGCTACCAGACCTATCCACAGGTCAAGATTTACAACTTTGGTGTAAAAGTAACCTTCTAACAGACACAGATATGAAAAAGATACTCTATATACTTGCTGCTGCGGCCATGCTTGCCGCATGCAATGACGGTTTCCTTGACAAGAAACCTCTTGACAAGCTTTCCGAGGAGGCCGTGTTCAACAGCGACGCCCTTGCAGAGAGTTATATCAATGCCATCTATACGGTTCTGCCGGATCCTTTCACCGAGGGTAATATCGGTTGTATTTCCGACGAAGGATTCTTCCGCTATGGCGGTACGTCCACCCGTTATATCGCCGACGGCTCCATGACCCCGAGTTCCATCATCCCTCAGGACGAAGGCGGTCCGGCACACAATACCCGTACTACCTTCCTTAATATATGGAACCGTGCGTACGAGTATATCTATCGCCTCAATTACTTCCTCAGATATGTCGAGGAGAAGGGCTCCGCAATGACCGAGGATGGCAAGAACCGCCTTACCGGCGAGGCTTATTTCCTCCGTGCATGGGCTTACACCAACCTCATCGAGCGTTATGGCGGCGTTGTTCTCGTGGACAAACCTTTCGATGACCTCGGTGCAGAATTTACCAATACCCGCGCCAATTTCGATGATTGCGTGACATTCATCAATGAAGATCTCGACAAAGCTTATGACCTTCTTCCCGAAAAGAACGCAACTTCACTCGGACGTGTTCACAAGGATTGCGTCCTCGCTCTCCGCAGCCGCCTTACCCTTATCGTAGCTTCTCCTCTGTTCAACGATCCTTCATTCCCCGACGGCGGTATTTTCCGTGGCGCTTATTCCAAGGATAAATGGGAAGATGCGTTCAAGGCTGCAAAAGCTATCTGTGACCGTGCCGATGTTGACGGAGCTTACACCCTCGACGACACATACGACGGATTCTGGCGCGACGAGAATTCTCCTGAAATCATCTGGGGCAAGTATTTCGTGCAGAGCAGCGGCCAGCCTCACAAGGCTCAGCTCCTCTATTCCCTCATGGACTTCGGCGGCGGCGGCTGGGAAAGCTTCAACCCTACCCAGGCAATGTGGCTTGACTATGAGATGAAGAACGGAAAGAAGATTTTCGAAGAAGGCTCCGGTTACGACCCCAAGCGTCCCTTCAAGAATCGTGATCCCCGTTTCGAAGAGTGCATCATCTATCCGACCAAGATCTACAAGTGGACAGACAAGGACGGTGGCCTCAACGAGACTGAACTTCAGCTTTATCTCCTTTACGAGAACACCGAGCTCGCCGATTTCGACAAAGGCAAACCCGAGCCCAGCACCTCCAAGAAGGCCAGCGACCAGATTCATATCACCAATACCGGTGGCAGCGGTCTTACAAAGTGGTACATGCCCGACAGGTATATCTCCGAGTCTCTTATAGGCAACGTGGTTTATCCTTGGTTCCGTCTTGGTGAAATGTATCTGAACCTTGCAGAAGCTGCTTACATGACCGGCAAGGAGGATGTCTGCCGCGAATATCTCACCAAGGTGCGTGCCCGCGTCGGCATGCCTCCGATTACGGATGCAGGTGCAGCCCTTTGGGATGAGGTTGTCAATGAACGCCGCATCGAACTTGCTTTCGAGGCATTCCGCTACTTCGACACGAGGCGCTGGAAGATTGCCACCACTTATGAGAACGTGCCTTTTGCCGGCATGCGTACCTGCTTGCTGCAGAAGGGAAGCAAGACCGATACCATCTACCGTTGCGTCCAGCCTGCCAATCTGGTCAACAAGGAGCGCAACTACTACTGGACCAACACAAAGGAAAGTGATGCATACATCAGCAGCAACAACGGTCGCAATGTGGCATATCTTGTAAACTATGTATGGAAGGGCAAGACCTATGCTGTCGATTACGGCGAGGCCTGCCTTACCATCTCTCCTACCCAGAAGTGGTTCCCCAACTCCGGCCGCAACAACTATCCGGAGGCCGGAAATCTCACCTGCACCAATACTCCTGGTATAGAGAATCCTGCAGATTATCCTAACTACCTCATGCCTATACCGCAAACGGAAATCGACAAGACCAAGAAGGTAATAGAGCAGAACCCTGGATATGTCTATTAGAAATACTTTGATTGCAGCTCTCGCAGTCCTCGGCATTCTTTCCGGATGCCGAGGCGCAGGGCTGAAGATGAGTTATTCCTCGGCAGATATTTCAACTACGGAAGACGAGCATACCATGCTCGCAGGCTTCGCAGCCAGAAACGACCTGCACGACGGAATCCATCAGCACATTTATACTCATTGCCTTGTGCTCGGCGACGGCGTGCAGAAGGTCTGCATCATCTCCAACGACCTCATGGAAATCTCTCCCGCGCTCTCCGATACTATCCGTACCATGATCGCGGAGAAGTCCGGGCTCGCCAAGGACAACATCCTGATGCACAACATCCACACCCATTCCGCTCCCCGTTCGGGAGGCTGGTGCAACGTGCCCGGCGGCCCCAACCGCGCGTGGAAAGACAGGATGGTGGGTATTGTCACCGAAAATGCAGTAAAGACCATCCAGGCGGAAGGAAAGCCCTTCACCCTCGAAATCGGTAGGGGACGCACCGCCATCAACGGCAACCGCTGCGAAAAAGGCGGACCAGTCGATCATGACGTGTATGTCGCCCGCTTCCTCCAGAAGGGCAAGCCCGTGGTTTCAATAGTGAATCTTGCATGCCATCCGGTATGCATGGGGCCTTCAAGTTATCTACTTTCTTCGGACTATCCCGGAGTTAATGCCCGTTATCTTTCCGAGGCCTGGGGCGGGGAAGTGTTCCAGCTTACCGGTGCCGCGGGAAACATGGATCCGGCTTTGGGCCCGAAGGATGCCGCATATGCCGAACAGTGCGGAAAGGAACTTGCTGATTCACTTGTAAATATCAGTTTTTCCAAGGTTCCGTCCAAAGGGCTTCTTCGCATTGTGAACGAGACCGTCGACCTGCCTTATCAGATAGACGTCATCACTCCCGAGGCCGTCCGGCGCCATGCCGATTCCCTTGCCGCTGCAGCAAAGACTGTATTCCCTCGTTTTGCGGATGACGTGCGCGGCTGGGAAGAAGAGATACTCGGCCGTTTCGAAGAGGGCCCCGTGCCTTCCAAACTGCGTTATCATCTCCACGGAGTCGATCTTGACGGTGTGATCTTCTTCTTCAGCGACGGCGAGCCTTTCTGCGAATATCAGATGGAAGCCCGCGCCGCCTTCCCCGACAGGACGGTCTTCTTCGCCGGCTACACCAACGGCCAGAACTCCTATCTGCCCTCCGCACGCGCATACGAAGTCCGCAAGGGCTACGAATATGAAGTGGAGCAGATGCATGTGTACATAAAGGCCCCGTATCCGCTTTCCGAGCGTATGCCTTCGGTTTACCGCGAAGGAGTGATCAAGACCATAAATGAAACGATAGCAGCAGAGTAAATGAAGAGATTGTTTTTAATAGTGGCGGTTGTGCTGCCGGGGGTCCTCGCTTACGCGGAATCCGGGCTCAATATAGTCCCTACTCCCAAGAGTGTAACCGTGTCGGAAGGGTTCTTCAGGCTCGACAAGAATACAGCCCTCGTGGTGGAAGATTCCGCTTTCGAGGAGATCGCCACCGATTTCAAGGATCAGGTGAAACATGTCTCCCTCCTCAACGGCAGCAAGACCAGGATAGTGCTCCGCAAGCGCCCCGGTTTCGGCAAGGAAGCCTACCGGCTCACCGTTACCCCGTCGGAAGTACTGATCGAGGCATCGGAAGTGAACGGAGCATTCTACGGACTTCAGACATTCAAGCAGCTCCTGCCTGACGACATCTACGCACAGGTGATTAAGAAGCCCTTGAAGTTCCTCGCTCCCTGCTGCACCATAGACGACGAACCCGAATTCTGGTATCGCGGACTGCTCTTCGACAGCGGCCGTTTCTTCTTCCCGAAAGAAGAGATAATGAAGTTCATCGACCTGATGTCGATGTACAAGCAGAACATGTTCCACTGGCATCTCACCGAAGACCAGGGCTGGCGCATCCAGATCGACAAATATCCCAAACTTACCGAAGTAGGAGCCTGGCGCAAGGAAACCGCCTGGCACAGTGGCATTGGCAACGGCATCCCCCACGGAGGATTCTACACCAAGGATGACATCCGCGAGGTCGTGGAATATGCCCGCAGGCGCTGCGTGACCGTGATCCCCGAAGTGGAAATCCCCGGGCACAGCACCGCCGCCATCGCCGCCTATCCCGAACTCAGTTGCTTCCCCGACCGCCACTACGAGGTCGAGACCAGGTGGGGCATCTGGAAAAACCTTTATGCTCCCACCGCAACCACCTTCCGTTTCCTGGAAGATGTGTTCACCGAACTCTTCGAACTTTTCCCTTCACCTATCTATCATATAGGAGGGGACGAAGCGCCCAAAGACGTATATAAGGAAAGCCAGTATTGCCAGGACCTTATGACAGTGCTCGGTCTCGAAAACGAGGAGGAACTCCAGACCTTCTTCGTCAAGAGAATCGGGGACTTCCTCCGCAAGAACGGCAAGACCGTCATCGGATGGGATGAAATCCTGGACGGAGGCGCCCTGGAGGATCCCATCGCAATGTCCTACCGCGGACACGCCCCGGCAGTCAAGGGCATCAAGCGCGGCATCCGCGTAATCCTTACCCCCAACCGCTGGTGCTACCTCGACAACAAACAGGAGGACATGGCCGACAGCGTCGACCAGAACCTGTTTATGCCCCTTAAGAAAGTTTACAATTACTATCCTGCAGTAGATTCACTTGCAGACCTGAGCAAGAAGTATATCGTGGGGTACGAAACCTGCCTTTGGACTGAGTACGTTCCCGACAACAAGACTGCCGAATATCAGGCGTTCCCGCGCAATGTAGCGGCTGCCGAAGTAGGCTGGACTTCCCGCGAGAACAAGGACTGGGAGTCTTTCCGCAGGCGCATGCCAAAGGTCCTCGCCACATTGGACTGGAAAGGAATACAGTACTGCCCGGTATATTACGATGTGATTTTCGACTACGACCGCAATATAGAATTCCCCAAGGCGATGAACCTGGAAATCGAAGATCCCACGGCTGTCATCCGTTACACGCTTGACGGCAGCACCCCCACCGCGAAGTCTCCAGTCTATGACGGCAGGCCCTTCATGGTGGACAGGGGCTCGGTAATCAAGGCCCGCGGTTTCCGTAAGGGCCAGCCCATAGGCAAAGTTGTAACAAAAGAATTCCAGAAATGACGAACCGGATTCCACACATATTTTCAGCGGTTCTGATCCTGTTGGCTGCCTGCTCCCGCTCGGAGCAGGCTCCACAGGTGATCAGCGTCATCCCTGAACCGGCATTCGTGCAGCAGACAGAAGGAGTATTTCATCTGGACAGCAAGACTCCAGTCTATGTGGATTTCAGCGATTCCGCGATGCTCCGCTCGGTCGCGTTCCTGAACGAGCGCCTGCAGAAAGCGGCCGGCTTCACGCTGGACGTCATCCAGGATGACCCCCTGGACCACGGAACTGAGAAAGGTATCTTCATTCTCAATGCAGGATGGAAGAAAGAGGCATATAACCTGCAGATCAGCCCCAGCCGGCTCCTGATAGAGTATGCCGACGGTGCAGGACTCTTCTATGCGATCCAGACTATCTTCCAGCTCCTTCCGGATGCGATTTTCGCCGACAGCCGCCAGAAAGGCGTCAGGTGGGACGTGCCGTGCTGCTCCATAGAAGATGCGCCGCGCTTTTCTTATCGCGGCATGCATCTGGACTGCTGCCTTCATTTCTTCAGTATTGACTTCCTCAAGAAGTACATCGACATCATGGCCCTCCACAAGGTCAACCGTTTCCACTGGCATCTGACCGAAGATCAGGGATGGCGCCTTGAGATAAAGAAATATCCGCTTCTGACCGAAAAAGGCCAGTGGCGTAAGGAAACCGTGATTGGTTCGCTCAATTCCGGATTCTACGACGGGACCCCGTACGGAGGATATTACTCCCAGGACGAGGTCCGCGAACTCGTCAAATATGCGGCGGAGCGCTATGTGACCATCATCCCGGAGATAGAACTCCCGGGACATGCGCTTGCCGCCATAGCCTGCTACCCCGAACTCAGCTGCGGACTCGAAGACCACTACGAGACTGCCACCAAGTGGGGAATCTTCAAGCAGGTCTATTGCCCCAAGGAAGAGACATTCAAGTTCCTGGAAGATGTGTTCGACGAGGTCTTCGAACTCTTCCCCTCGGAACTCATACATATCGGAGGCGATGAATGCCCCAAGACCAGCTGGAAACAGTGCCCTCACTGCCAGGCACTTATCAAGAAACTGGGGCTGAAGGATGAATTTGAACTCCAGAGTTGGTTCATCCAGCGCATGGAGAAGTACATCAACAGCAAGGGCCGCCAGATCATCGGGTGGGACGAAATACTCGAAGGTGGTCTTGCTCCCAATGCGAAGGTGATGTCCTGGCTTGGCGAGGAAGGCGGCATCAAGTCCGCCCAGCAGCATCACGAGGTTGTGATGGCACCTTATCCCAAGTACTATCTGGATTATTGGCAGGCCGACCCGGAAAGCGAGCCTCTCGCTATGGGCGGTCCTACCACCCTGCGCACCATGTATGAATACAATCCTGTTCCCGAGGTACTGACTCCTGAGGAGCAGAAGTACATAATCGGAGTCGAGGGCTGCGTGTGGACCGAGTATATGCCCACGCCTGCCCGTGTGGAATATATGGCATGGCCGCGCATGTGCGCGATTGCCGAAGCAGGATGGAGCAGCCGCAGCAAGGACTGGGACGGTTTTACCCGCAGGCTTGAGACACACCTTGGCCGTCTTGACAGGCTCGATGTGGGCTATTGCAAGGCCTTCTATGATCCTTTCATCGAATTGCACAAAGACACTACATACAGCAAGATCGCTACCATAAGCGTGGATGCTCCCGATGCCGAGATTCATTTCACGCTAGACGGCAGCACGCCCACCGGAGAGTCGCCCGTGTATACGGGGCCTTTTGCCATCAACCGCCAGCAGACTGTCAAGGCAGGCGCTTTCCGGGATGGAAAACTGATAGGAAATATAAAATATAAAAATTTTTAACTATTTTTGAGGATTATGGCATTAAGACTGACAGAGCAACCTTCGCTCTATGATCACCTTGAGAAAAAGTCGGTGGCAGAATTGCTGCGCGACATCAACAACGAAGACAAGAAAGTGGCCCTCGCTGTAGAGGCTGTGCTTCCCGATATCGAGAAACTGGTAAACGCCATTGAGGCACAGCTTCGTGCAGGCGGCCGTTTCTTCTGGCTTGGTGCCGGTACCGGTGGAAAAATAGCCGTACTGGACGTGCTGGAAGTTCCCAATACTTATGGGGTGGATCCTGAAATCTGGCAGGCTGTTCTTGCCGGCGGCAACGAGAACCTCGTGCTCGACCTCGAAGAGGCCGAAGATGATGTCGAGGAAGGATGGAGGACTCTCAGCGAGAAGCACCACATTACTCCCAAGGACATCGTGGTAGGCATCTCGGCCAGCGGCAACACTCCCTATGTGCTTGCGGCTATGAAGGCCTGCAAGGAGCATGGCATCCCTTGCGGCAGCATCTGCAACAACCCCGATTCTCCCATCTCCCACTATGTAGATTATCCAATCGAGGTAGTCATGGGGCCTGAATTCATCACCGGAAGCACCCGCATGAAGTCCGGCACTTCCCAGAAGCTTCTCTGCGACATGATCAGCACTACCCTCATGGTCCGTCTGGGCCGCGTTGAGGGCAACCGCATGGTCTGCGCAAACCTTATCAATAATAAGGTCATCGACCGCCTCACCCGCACCATGGTGGAGCGTAATCCCCAGCTCAGCTACGAGTACTGCGAGCAGGTCATCAAGAAGACCGGCGGACTCAAGAAGGCTGAGGAGTATCTGAAAGAACAGGGTATCTTAAAATAAAGTGAAATGAAAGTATCACGCATCATCCTTGCTTTTGCCGTTTGCCTTATCCTTGGAGTTTCCTGCCAGGATAAAGAAAAGGAAGATAGCAAAAAGCCCATTGCAGAAGGCTTGATCCTGAATGAGATAGCTCCTCATGAGGATTCGGAAGGCTTCGACACCTGGGTGGAGATTCTCAACACGACCAAGGAGACGATCTCGCTCGAAGGCCTGAGCCTTTTTATTACCGACACCTACTTCAAAGGACAGAGTATTGCCACCCTTTCCGGCTCTTTGGCAGCGGGAGAGCGCAAGGTTTTGTCGGTAGATGACGGTACACTTCGTACAGGCATTGCATCAAATGCAGCTTTTACGCTTGTACTGGGAAGTTCCAACGACAACCCCACCGACAGTTTCGAGCGCAAGGATGATGACCCTTCCCTCGGATACTTCGGCAGTTGGCAGCGCATACCCGATGCAAGCGGGGAATGGCGTCGTGTAACTTATTCCAGCCGTGGCAACGAGAACAAACTGTTCGACGCTGCGAATTACCGTCCTACGGCCGTCTGGGCCTGGGGTTCGCATCTTTCCGACCTTACAGCCGACAATGGCGCCAAGATGCGTGATCTGAAGAGAAAAGGCTACGATCACATTCTGATGAACTTCGCGGGATTCGAGAATAAGAATTATCGCCAGCAGGCAATCAACTTTATCAATCTCTGCGAAGAAATCGACCTCGTTCCCCATGTGTGGCTCCAATGCTTCTACCAGAACGGCAGCTGGGTGAGTCCTATCGATGACACCAGCAAGACTTACAAGGAAGAACTCTTCGAGCTGATACGCAACGATGCTCGCCGCTATGTGGAAACATGGGGTGTGAAGGGTGTACATCTCGATTACATCCGTTTCGGCGGCACTGCATCCAAGCATAATTGGACTACCGAAGTTAATTCTGTGGCTGCCGTGAACCGCTGCTGCCGCGAGATACGCGAGACGACGGATAGTTTCGAAGAAGGGCTGCTTACTTCGGCTGCCCTCATGCCTGAGGCTAATTCCAGCCAGTATTATGGCCAGAAACCTGCCGAGATGGCAAAGTACATCCACATCCTCATGCCGATGAATTACCGTTATGGTTCATACAACATGTCTGACGACACCTTCAAGGGCAATTCCAACTATTACTCCGATCAGGCTGCCAAGAGCGGTGGTGTCTGCTGGACTGGAATTCAGACATACGACTCCGCAACCAAGGGCATGACTGCCGAAGCACTCCGCAAGGATATCGATCTGATTGCAGAAACACGCGCCGCAGGCGTCGTTCTCTTCCGCTATCAGCTCGGTGATTTCCCGGACATAAATGATCTTTGGAAATAAAACCAAAAACCTAAATATTATCTATTAACCAATCAAAACACAGCATTATGAAAAAATTACGTTTTTTTCTGGTGAGCTTCGCTGCTTTTGCACTGACCTTCACCGGCTGTAAGGACACCAAGGAACCTGTACCCGGTGATACCACAGGAACCAAGGTGACACTTGCAGAAATCGTAGATGCAGCTTCTTCCACTTACAAGTCATGGGAAGAAGGAGAAGGCCTGACCGACTCTTTCAAGGTCGGAAGCAAGGACTTCAATGCTCCTGAGTACCAGTTTGCCATCTGCCAGGCACTGGTAAACATCAGCAAAGGCGAGAAGGGCGACATCACAGTGCCTTCCTACAAGCCTGCAGCTCACCCCGAAAGGGATAGCTATGACAAGGAAACCATTGCGGTGACCAACGGCCCCAAGAACGGGGAAGAGACCGAGGACCTTGTGAACGTTGCCAGCAGGATGCTTGCACGTATGGTTGCTGACCTTCAGGTTCCTAACCAGACGAACTTCACCCGCAACGGTTCTGCAATCGCTTTCTCGACCGACCGCGCCACTATCGTCATTTCACGCGCACTCGCAGGATACAAAGCTGACGGCAAACTTGCCGAAAGCGTATCTGCAGATTACAAGGGAGCTGCCGCTACCCTTAAGGCATTCGCTACCGAACTTGTCAAGTATCTTGACGTCTGGGAGAAAACCGTAGGTACCGTTGATGCAGACGGTTCGCACTGTACCTCTAACAAGACTGCATGGCAGAATGTACACTTCATTCCTATCGAGTACTCCGGTGGTTACAAGGATGGCGAAATGTATGATGAGGGCAAGTTCCCCATCTGGCATCCTGTTGTTGACGGCCGCGAATACACTGCAGCTGAATGCTGGAGTGTTGCGGCTCAGGGTATCCTCGACCTCGTTACTGTCGAGGGTTCCAGCCTCATGCAGCCTTCCCGCAATCCTTTTGTTCATACCATGGGCAATGGCAAGAGCCTCTCTGAGCCTATCCCTACTCCTGCTGAATATGCTACAGTAACCGGTTTCAATGCATATCCTTGGTATGAGAACACCAATGATGGCGCTATCATCAACTTCTCGGACAAGAATCCTTGCACCGTTGAGTTCCTCTGCCATGAACTTGGCTGGTACCTCACCCGCTGCACCCAGTTCGACACTCCTGCCATCGGCAACTTCCAGCAGTTCGGCAAGGGAGAGAGCGTTATCAACTATGGTGAGTACGAAGGTATCATCTCCGCAATGCGTACCTTCCTCATCATGATCCGCTTCTACGATTACCTCCTCAAGAACAACATTACCGAAAATGTTTGGGATGCAGTCAAGGATGTTCATCTCGACTATGATCTCTATGGTGTTGACATGCCCGACATCGAGCTCAAGACCATGAAGCTCAACTATGACTGGAAGGAATCTACGAAGGAAGCCAACTTTACTGCCAAGGAAGCTTGGACAGCGACTCCCACCGTTGACTGGATTACCGTTGACCCTGCTTCCGGCGAGGCTGGTGACATCACTATCAAGGTTTCTGTATCACAGAACAGCGGCGAGGCCCGCGACGGCAAGGTCATTGTCAAGGGCGGCAACGTTACCGAAGGTCTCGAAATCGAGGTAAGCCAGATCGAATACACCGAACCCAACACAGCTACCATCAGGGACTTCGCTCAGGAATACATCAAGGTTATCGACCAATGGGCTACTCATGTCGGAAAGATCAACCGTCTCTCCAACTGGGCTCTTGCTACCGATGCTGATAAGGATGTCGTTGAGGATGCGCACTATGTGCCCAATGACTTTACCATTCTCGTTGGCGGCAAGACCTACAATACTGCAGACATGCTCGAGATCGCTCTCCGCAGCTACCTGCTTCTCCGCGGATGGGATGGCAACGAGACCGAGAAGGCCGGATGGGGCAACTTCCCTGAGGTGACCCCCGTTTCCATGGATGCTATTCTTCCTGATGCTCACGACTTTGCGTTTGGCAGCCCTCTGATCGAGACCAGCAATGGCGGATATCTCTACAAGAAGGTTGACGGCAAGGAAGTTTACGGACAGGTTGATCCTGTTATCCTTGACAACTGGGCGCAGCGCTCCCTCAACTGGGCGTTCACTCATGACAAGGTCATCACTAACCTCTGCGGCTATCCTCGTGATCCTATCACCAACTATGGAGGTTGCTTCAGCTCGGGTCGTGCACTCCTCACCTATGCATTCTTCTTCAAGTACATGCTTGAGAATGGCCTTGACTATGCTGACAAACTTGGCGAGGATGTTGTCATCCGTTCCGAACTCTTCGGAATCGAGACTGCTACCGAAACCAAGCCTACCATCAGGGAATTTGCAGAGGCTTATTCCAAGATTGTCAATATCTGGGAGAACAGCATCGGAGATGTAAACCGTCTTTCTGCATTCAAGCTCGCTGAACCCGGCGACAAGGATGTCGTAAAGAATGCACACTATGTTCCTGCAAATACCACGATCCTGGTTGGCAGCAAGCTTTACAACATCGCCGACATGCTCGAGGTTGGTCTTCGCAGCTACATGCTTCTCCGTGGATTCGACGGCAATGAGACCGAAAAGGCCGGACTCGGCAACTTCGGCAAGGTAACTCCCGTTACCCTTGATTCTCCTGTTCCCGATTCCCATGGATTCGCATTCGGCAGCCCTCTGATTGAGACCAGCAATGGCGGATATCTCTACAAGAAGGTTGACGGCAAGGAAGTTTACGGACAGGTTGATCCTGTTATCCTTGACAACTGGGCACAGCGCTCTGTCAACTGGGCGTTCACTCACGACAAGGTCATCACCAACCTCTGCGGCTATCCTCGTGATCCTATTACCAACTACGGTGGCTGCTTCAGTGCGGGCCGTGCTCTCATCACCTATGCATACTTCTTCAAGTACATGCTCGACAACAAGCTCGACAAGGCTGATGGTCTTGGCGCAGACGTTGTTATCCGTTCCGAACTCTTCGGAATCGAGACCGCTTCGCTCAAGGATTTCGCAAGAGCTTTCGTAAAGGGCCTCAACGTTTGGCAGAACACAGTTGGCAACGTTGATGCAGACGGTGTCCGTAACCAGAAGAGCAAGGATGGAGCTTGGGAGAATGTTCATTTCATCCCTATCGAGGGCAACCCTGACAGCGATTATTATACCTTCGGCAACAACCAGTACGATCCCAAGTACACTCCTTGGGTCCTGAAGGTTCCCGGAAAGGACATCAAGGCCAACGAGGCATGGGAAATCGCTATCCGCGGTCTGCTCAACATGTGCACCGCCGAAGGAGAGGACTTCCTCCCCGGCATGACCGACCGCAACAAGGCTTACACCCTGAAGGATGCCATGGCTCTGTCCGAGGCTCCCATCTCCGCTACACTCCCCGACAACAAGTGGGGCAAGCATCCTTGGTATGAGGGTGGAAACCTCGTCAAGGACGGTGGAAAGGAAGTTACCGCTGTCGATGTCAACTTCGCAATCAAGGTTGGTGCATGGCACATCGTGCGCGGCCTTATCAAGAACGACGGCAACACCAGTCCTCTCGGCATGATTGGCAACTTCCAGGAATTCGGTACCTCCTCCGGCACCCTCAATCTCAATGGTGAGAACGGTGCTTATGTCGGATACATCTCTCCTATGCGCGAAATGCTCGTTATGATGAGGATTTATAAATATTTGCTCGACAATAATGTAGATGCAAATGTTTACAGCGCTCTCAAGGGTCAGAAGTTCGATTTCGATCTCTACGGAGTGAAGTAATTGCCTGTTTTTGACCGTGGGGGCCTGACCGCCCCCGCGGTTCCAATTATAACATTAAATGCTATGAGAAAATTTCTGTTTTCCATTATGGCATGCAGTCTGATTGCAGCTGCCTGCGCATGCAACAAGAACAATGACGACAATAAAAATGAAGACTCTGAAGGCCAGGAGGAGGTCAGCAAGGAATTCACCGCTACCCGTTTCAACGGATATATGGTAGAAGAACTTGCAAAAGCTTACGAGTCCTTTGTTGAAAAGGATCTTCTTCCTGCTTCAGTGAATGTCGAGGGTATTCTCTATGGTAAAGGCCAGTACATCGCTGCAGCCTGCCTGCTCCTCAAACAGATTCAGGAGGACCCTGAAAACTGGGAGAAAGAAGAGGTTGACGTTCCTGTCCGCATGACATGGGGTGGAAACTTGCAGAACAATACCTTCGAGCAGGACAGCATCTCGCTGGAAGCTCTTTCATGGGCGGCCGAAAAGGCCTATGCCTATGGTGTAAAGAATGGCTCCATGCCCAATTACGTATCTTTCGGAAAGATCACTGTTCCTTCGCGCGGCGCCGACAGCACCTTTACCTATAACTATGACACTCCTTTCAAGGATGGTGTGAAATATATTGGCAACTTTATCTCCACCGATTATGGTGCAGCCCTCTGCCGCGTGTTTTATTACTATAAGCATAATTCACAATTGCCCGAAAAGGTATGCACCTGGGGCTCTGACTATCTTCGCAAGGTCAACAATTGTGCAATCGACGACCCTGTAGTCATCGCCGCAAAAGATGCTGCTCTTTCCGGACTCCCCGAAAACGCGACCCAGTTCCAGAAACTCAAGGCGATATTTGAATATGCCCGAGATGAATGGGAGTGGGAGAACTACATGAATACCTCCAAGGGTTCCGTGGGCACCATCAAAGCCAAGGGCGGCAATTGCTGCGACCTTACTCATGCCACTCTTGCAATGTGTCGAGCCGCAGGTATTCCCGCTCGTTACATGCACGGGCAGTGCTATTTCAGCTCTGGTGTTATAGGTCATGTGATTCCCGAGCTCTGGGACGGTCACCGTTGGTGGATATGCGATCCTTCCAATAATTCCGCGACCGTGGGAAATCCTGCCTGGAAAGGTATGGAAACCTTCAACGGACGCTATAAAGAGCTTCCTTTCTGATAATTGGTTAGTAGTTTTATAGTATGAAAAAGATTCTGGCTGTTATTTTTCTTGCTGCAACAATTGTGAGCTGCAAGCATGCCCCCGAAAACACCAACGGCATCTGGCTCTGGTCGAAATTCATGAACGAAGTGGATCTCGACGACCTGCATGCCAAGGCCATAGACAACATCATCCTTCACGAAGTCGCCTTCGAAAAGCATGGCGTGGACTCCACCCTGGCATTCATCCACGAGGCCCAGTCCAAGGGGATGAAGGTGCACATCTGGTTCCAGGCCTTCTACAAGGACGGCAAATGGATCAACCCCGTGGATGATTCGCTCAACCGCTACAAGCAGGAGTACTTCGACGAGGTGATCGAGCGTGCGGTCAAATATGTGGGTTATGGCGTAGACGGCATCCATCTTGACTACATCCGATTCGGCGGCACCGCCCACAAGCACAATCCTTCCGAGGAAATCACCGCCACCGGCTGCGTGACCGAGTTCTGCAGGCAGATAAACGCCGCTACCAAGAAGGCGAACCCCAAGATCATCCTCTCCGCAGCTCTCATGCCCGAACCGGACAGCGAGTACTACTACGGCCAGGATCCCGCCCAGATGGGGCAGTACATCGATATCCTCATGCCCATGATCTATTTCCACTGCGATTCCTACCGCAAGGGAGGCAGGCCCTGGGCAAAGATGGTGGCGGATCACTTCGCCACC
>CAMNAD010000018.1 GCA_946530505.1 uncultured Bacteroidales bacterium | reverse complement strand
AATGTATCTTTTCAAATTTCATCGTCCAAAGATAAGCAAATTAGCAGAAAAACGCTAAATTTGTCTGTTCAACAAACCACAGAATAATGAAAAACAGACAGCTTACCGTCAGGCTCATCCTGATGAATTTCCTCCAGTATGCGGCCTGGGGCGCCTATCTCACTTCTCTTGGGCGTTACCTTGGCAACGTCGGTCTCGGCCCCCAGATCAAGTGGTTCTTCGCCATGCAGGGCATAGTTTCCATTTTCATGCCCACACTTATGGGCATTGTCGCCGACCGTTTCATTCAGGCGCAGAAGACTCTGTCTCTCTGCCACGGGCTTGCCGGCCTGTTCATGCTCGGAGCTGGAGTTTACTGTATGAGCGCCGGTGCAGGCGTTGAATTCGCACCCCTCTTCGTGCTCTACAGCCTGAGCGTCGCATTCTATATGCCTACTATCGCAATCTCCAATTCCGTAGCATACAATGCCCTTGGCAAGGCAGGGATGGACCCTGTGAAGGACTTCCCTCCTATCCGCGTTTTCGGCACCATAGGTTTCATATGCAGCATGCTGCTGACCAACTTCCTCAAAATCGGCGGAACCGCCATGCAGGACAGCTACACCCAGCTGATTTCTTCCGGTATTATCTCGCTTGTGCTCTGTGCATACGCCCTCACGATGCCCGCATGCGAAACCAACCGCGGAGAAAACAAGAGCCTCGCAGAAGCCTTCGGCCTCAAGGCATTCAGCCTGTTCAAAGACGGTCAGTTCGCCATCTTCTTCATTTTCAGCATGCTCCTGGGCGCTTCGCTCCAGATAACGAACGGTTATGCAAACACCTTCCTCGGTTCCTTTGCCGCCGATCCCGCTCTTGCAGATACCTTCGCCGTCAAGAATTCCAATGCCCTCATCGCCATCAGCCAGGCTTCCGAGACTCTCTGTATCCTGCTGATTCCTTTCTGCATGAAGAAATTCGGCATCAAGAAGGTAATGCTCATCGCCATGTTCGCATGGGTGTTCCGTTTCGGATTCTTCGGCCTTGGCAATCCCTCGATGCCCGGTGTACTGCTCTTCGTGCTCAGCTGCATCGTTTATGGAGTGGCCTTCGACTTCTTCAACATCTCCGGTTCGCTCTATGTCAATGAGAACACCACCCCGGACATCCGTTCCAGTGCCCAGGGAGTGTTCATGCTGATGACCAACGGACTCGGTGCCACCATAGGCACGCTTGCAGCCGGCAAGGTTGTCGAAGCCTGCGACGTTTTCAACACCCCTGCCAACTGGGCGCAAGCCTGGTACATCTTCGCAGGATATGCCTGCGTGGTTGGCGTGCTCTTCGCCATACTCTTCAGGGATCCACAGAAGAAAATCAGCCCCAAGGCGCAATAAAATACCCGTTCGATATCCAGTCCCCTGCAGGGACATAATCGAAGGTCGCTTTTTCCGACACGCTCCACAGATGCACTCTCACGAGGCCCTTCTGCGGAGCGTGTCCGCTGCTGTCGGCCGCATATACATTGTCGGAATTGTACGGACAGTACAGATACAGCCAGATATTGCTTCTTCCGTTTCCGCCGTATGCCGATGCGGCGAATCTGGTTTTGTCGGAACCGGATTCACTTTCGTCCGCCCATATCTCCACTGGTGCGAAAGCACTTGAAGATTCTATCACTCGTGCATTGGCCATCCCCTCGGAAAACCTGTCGCAAAGGTCCCCGATATAACTGATAATGTAGCATCTTCTGCCGTTTTCCGTCCAGGACGCGGTACCATTGGGCCTGAGCCTGAGACTCGGGGCCCCATATGCAGCAGGAGTGTCACCCGATTTGCAGAAAGCATCCGCTATGTGTGTGTACCCATCGTGCTCGCGGAACACGAGCATAGAATAGACTTCCATATTATAGTTGCCTATATTGGCACTCCCGCTGGAATCGAAGCCAATTTGCATGAAAGCATATTCCATACCCGCCGGCACATAATACGACGAAGAATAGTATCCGACACATGTCCTCACATAATCATCGCACCATGGGTTCTTCTTTCCTATGAAAACCGGAATATCCTTCGCATACAAACTCTGGGTGACATCCTCTCCGAAATTCCACTGCAAGCCGTCCGAAAGCACATTCATCCACGAATCGGCAGAGTTCCCGGGCTCCAGGGCATTGCCGCCGTACCAGCTTGCCCAACCTGCAGACCTCCACGAAGACGGATTAAAGTCGGAAGGCATACTGACACCTGTCCTGCTCACCATCAGCGACCTGCCGTCCAGCGCCCTTACCGCCGGTTTGGGAGAAGGGATGGAAGATGTGTTGATTACCTCTCCGTTGTTTTTGGAGGATGCGAAGCGGCCTACCACTTCGTTAACCACAAGCACATTGAAATCCGAATATGTCCCGCATGCCAGAGTCACACGGAACGGATATCTGTTACCCAGGGTCTCCACCCAGCTGTACGGCATCCCATCCCTGCTCCATCTGATACTGCTTATCCATAATTCCCTGTCATCCACGCTTGTAGTGATGAAGTCGTCCGGGTGGATTTCTCCAAAATCGCCCACCGGCGCTACCGACTTCACGGAATACAATTCTTCGTACAGTTCATCCGACACCCGCGAAGCATATACATCTTCCATCCCCGCAATGGTAAATCTTTTTTGCCCACCGGTCACATCCAGCTCTACACCCGGCACTGCGAACGAAGGGAATTCAGAGTTCAGCGGTATACGTCCCATAAGTTTCCCGGCGGCATCGAATGCGCAAAGGACACCGGTTCCGGCATTCATCGCAGCCACATTCACCCCGTTGCAGACTCCGCCGGACAAAGATTTGCCAACAATGCGGAACAGGCCGTCATCGCTCACGCCGGCTGTCTCGGAAAGAGAAAAACTGATTCCCCCGGGTTCGTGATTCCCGGAATGAAGCCTTATGGTCTTTACGGTTCCGGCATAGAACGGCCCCGGGGTTTCAAAACGGTAATCTTCCTTCCTCCAATGGTGTTCCGCACCGGAATTCGAAAAGCTCACCTTGCAGCTGTAACTGCATCCACCCATCAGTCCTATCCTGGCCCCGTCATTCGCATAGAACCTGCATACGGCAGAGCCCCCGCTCACCCCCGGCAGGGCATCCGCCTCGACGGTCATCTCTATATAAGTTGCATACGCAGAGGAAGTTCCTGGCCGGTCGGTGTATGCGACGTCGGTATAATTAGGCAACGAGTACAAGTATACCGTGTTACCGGAATGCAAGGTGCTTATGTCTGCTTCCGACAAGCAGTCCCCGGCAGATAATGCCTCTCCGGACGAAGCCTTGTATCTGCGTACTGATTCCCAGGCTGCGGAAGGCCTCAGATACAAGGCAGAGGGGACATTGCACAACCTGGCCTCCAGAATGCGTATATCACATCCGAGGGAGCATCCGGCCGCTTTAAGTTCCTCTGACAGATTCAAATTGAGCGCTATTCTGCTCATCGCACGCCTCAACACCACATTGCTTCTCATTCCGCTTGCGGTAAGCGACAGGGCCCCATCTCCCACAAGAGGCATAAGATTCTGCCGTCCCGGATAGTCGAATGGCATGACAGCCGTCCCGCTGTCGCTTTCCGGAGCATCTACTTTCCTCCCTGCATTGGCTATCAGGACCAACTTACTATGTCCTCCGGCAGATGTTTCAAAGTCGACGTCTCCGGCGGAGCGTATCGACAAACCGTCAAGATAATGGGTCTCCTTCAATTTCCCGGAGGAGGCATATACCCATATGTTCAGGTCACATACGGCATCTTCATCCGTTATGACCGAGCTCCTGGTCATCGGGACATTGTCCACGCTGATGGATATCCTGGCAATGCTGTCGTACGACATTTCTTTCTCCCTGTCACATCCCCAAAGCGCAGCCACTGCCGCCAGCATCGCTAAATGTTTGGTTTTCATCATCTTCATTCTTAATTCATTACAAAATTCTTTTCCTCCGTACCCCAGGGCATTACAGTCAGGTCCCAACTCAGGCGGCCACGGTTTACCGGTACTTCCGGCGAGGCCGAGCCCCAGCCAAGCAACTCAAGTTCCGCAATCCTGTACTCACGGTTGCTCTGCATTGCAGGAAGCGGAACAGGATAGTAGTTCTTGATACCGCAAACCGTCATCTCCAGCACCAGCCGCGTATTCCCCGACGGATCAGGGCAACAATAGAACGCCATTCCCAGATTCTTTGCAGACGCATCTGAGAGAGGGATGCAAGGTGTTCTTGTCAATTGTGCCGACAATGCAGGCGGAAGCGTCTCGTCCGGCCTCCCGACATTACAGAGGTCCGCAGCCGATGGTTCCAGCGACACCGGTATGCTGGACGGTGCATTCATCAGAAAAACCCTGTCCAGACTTACACCGGTCCCGGCTAAAAGTCCAGTAGACAGGAAAGATGGCCTCAGGATACCAAGGAAAACCTTGCAGACCGCACGGTCAACGTGCACCGTTTCATTGTCGTTACCTATGAATGTGCGCTCTCCCTTCCCCACCATAAGCGGGCTCCCGGCGGAATTATCTGCCAGAAAGAGTTTAGATCCGAGCAGTCCGTCCCTGTCCGTAACGCTGTCCATGCTCCCGTCCGGGAGATTTGCGATAAGCCAGTAGCAGAGGCTCTCCCCTTTAGTCAGCCTGGCTGTCAGGATATCCCCCGTTTGCCTTGCATGCACATCCAGTGTTCCGTCCTTCCGGAATGCGAACAGGTCAAGACCTGTGTTCTGCGGTGCAGAGAACTGCACCGGCACCCTTTCCGGCCTTACTGCGGAAGACAGCGACACAGAACTGTCATCCGTTCCCCAATCCGATACTTCAACGCTCAAGCCAATCTTCTGCGAATCGGAATTCGGGAGGGAGCAATTCACCGTGCACACTTTTCCGGCAGCCGGAGCAAACGTAACCGACTTGTCGTACGATGCCGTAATGCGACCGTCCTGCAGGCACGACCAACGCATTCGCAGAATCATTTCCGATGGTATCACGGTCACAGGATCCCCTACGTCGAGCGTCACTTTCCCTGGCTTCAGACCGGACCATCTTCCGGAAGAAAAGTCCCAGCTACCGGAAGCCGCCGCCGACAGTTCCAGTTCCATCACCTCGTATTCTGCAAGTTCATCCATACCGTTCCACCTTACTTTCACCTGCGACAGTATGTGGCTGAAGCTCAGGCCGACTTCTTCGGACGAAGCCGTTACATTCTCACGCAGCGCGGCGACAAGGTCCGTCTGATAGTCTGATTCATAATCCAGCCTTGCCTGACCATTCTCTATCCGTATCCTGTCTCCGGCCGGATGTGCGGCATAGAAACTGACCGCACCGGGAGGATAGTAATACGCCTTCTCCGTGCTGAACCATCCGTCCTGCTCGGACCACTCGGCCTTGTCCACGAAATATGTCACTCCCTGAGTCACGCCGGCCACCTCGAATCCTCCTGCCTTTACACTGGATACGGTGCTTTCCGATACCGCACGCGTTTCCATCGCTGCAAAAACTATCCTTCCGCCAGAAGCATCCTTGTCCGGTCCCTCCGCCGCCGGGCTGCAAGCAGCTGCCAGCAGCAATCCTGTCAAATAAATCGATCTGTTCATACCGTCTTTTTTTTATTCCGACACAGTACCGGCTCCTCCATTTTCCCAAGGCGCTATCGCATTGCTCACGGATACTCCCAGCGCCCTGTCTACCGGGTCGATTTTTATCTTCAGTTCACAATCCACTCCCATAGGCAGTGTAACAGTACCGCTCAAGGCCCTGTCGTCCACCACCTGGTTCCCGTGAGCATCCACGGTACGTACTCTCGCCCTCAAACTGTGAACACCGGGGAAAGCATAGAAAGACACAGCCGAAGAACTGCCATTGGAATAAAGGCCAAGCATCCTTCCGCCTTCAAGAGAGTGTGCGTCCGCCATGGTATAATCCGCCGATTCCCTTTGGAAAAGTTTGCCGTTCTCGGTGGAATAGATAAAGGTCTGCTGGTCGGCATCCGTGATGGTAAAGAACATCAGTTCGACGTCCGCTATGTCCAGTTCCCTCTCTTCAATCCATTTCCTGTAAGCAGAAAGGTCGAATGTCAATTTGCTGATCCTGGCACATATATGGTTGAATTTAAGGGGGATACCATATATTTTACCCTGGCGTACGAGTTTTGCGGCCAGCCAGTCTACATTATGGCGGACATTCTTAATGGTTAGAACGGCCGAAGTGCCCGAATTGTAGAGTATCATCGATGTACCGAATTCCACATCCTGCTCCGTAACAGAAGCATCATCGCCGTATCCCGCGGCATAGAAAGAGTATGTCCTTCCCTCGGGCCAATATACCCTGGTGGCATCCGAAGGCAGGAAGGTCGGGCTTCCGGCACTTTCCCTGACTGCACGTCCGCCGAGTTCCCCACTCCAGCTGCCGAGGGCATAATCGTATGTGAGATAATGGAATTCCGTCAAATCGGCATCGCCGGCACCGGCCTTGGTGCCGCCAAACTCCAGACGGACAGGGCCGTCGTCCGGAGACGGTGCAGGTGCGTTCCAGTATTCGGAGGAGCACCCGCACATAAGCAAAAGCAGCAGGGGAATCCTTTTCATGGCTTTACTGCAATGTCAAAGGTAACTTCGTGCTTTGCCAGTCCGCAATTGTAACATTGAGCACTATAGGCACGGCCGGATCCTGGGGGACATTCAGCTCCAGGTTGCAGACTTTGCCCTGCACGAGCTGCACATTGGCGCCGAATGTGAATTCGCTGGAGTAATCCCCTTTGTTCATCTTCAGCGTCGCCTCCACACGGACTGCTCCGGGCACGACCAGGATATCGTTGTTCCCGACAGCGATCGGAAGGCTGGGATCAACGGTATATGCAGATTCGTCCCACGAAGAAGTATTAAGGTTCCACTTGCCTCCGGTCTTGGCATTGACGAGTCTCAGGCTGATGTCAGTCAAGGTATACCCCTTGTCCGAACTGATGGTCACCTCGCCAAGTTTTGAGAACAGATGGATGAATGAAAGGGGGATCAGCTGGGCGGGGAATGAAGGCGTTTTTGAGCTTGCCACGATTATATCCTTGTTTGAGCTCACATCGGCCGTCACCTTGGGCGAACCCGATTCCATTACAATGTCGGAATTGGAAGCATAGAAATGATAGTTCGGATTCACCGCCGGCCAGTACTTGCCCGTACTGAACTTGTATCCCAACACCTTTCTGGCCACAGTACTCCACGCCACAGTCTCGGCGCCGTCGGAGCCTGTAGCCGCAATTACGTTGAACTCTGGCAGATTGTCGATATTTACAACCGTCGCTTTCGTTTCCACATCGATCCCGAGGCCGCCGGCATCGAAGATGATTTCACTGTCTGTTGATTTTTCCTTATCCTCCGCCGCTGTCCGCCCGGCAGATTCCTTGACGCATGAAGCATTGCAAAGCGCTGCCAGGCACGCCGTCATTATCAGTATCTTTTTCATTTTCTAAAGTATTACGTTAACTGTTTCCGATATCTCCCATTCACCTATCTCCACTATGAACGATGACTCCGAGAGATTTACATACAAGTCTATATCGGGCAGATCCGGGACAGCCCAGTCATAACCCTTTTTCATTATGATTTCTCCAAGTTTCTGTCTGGTCACCAGCGATGCGTCCGTCTTGTCATAGATTTCCAGCATCAGGGAACCATCATTCTGGCGCGGCACACGGGCCCTGAATACTCTGACCGCCTCTTCGGAAGGACAGAAGTCGAACTCTCCGCGGTGAGGAGCCCCGCCAGGCAGTTCATAGCCATCCACATTGCCGAGAATGCGGAATGTGAATGGAGATTCCTCTTCATCCTCCCCTTCTACCCTCAGCACCAACGAAGCGAAATCCTTGTTCAGGGGCAATCCCGTCTCCCCTTCCTCCCCTGCTATGAAAACGCTCCCGTGTCCTGAATAGATGCTGTCGCAACAGAAGCCCAGGGGGATTGCCAGGACAGAGCCGTTCAGTTCCATTTCATCCACCCCGCAGAATACATCCACGAATACCTGCTCGTATCTCGGCACCTCCAGCACAAGATCTCCTCTCCTCTTGAAACTCGAGAAATCCTTTCTCCCATACTCGAAATTGCCTTGCCCGGACGAAGCCAGATTGCAGGTGAGTTCGCCCCGGCACCCCTCTGCCACATATCCGTCAGAGTAAACCACACACCAGGCAGGGCAGAAGCCCCGGTCTTCCTTTACCGAGCACGAAGAGGCAATCAGCACTGCGGCGAGCAATCTCCAGGGTCTCATATCACATACTTGCCTGTTTCGGTTTCGAGAGGAACAACCGTCCAGGGATTGGCTTCGACCGTGAAAGTGCAGGACGCGATCTCCGTCTTCTTCTCGGGGTCGGATGAGCCGGGGCGGGTAATCACCAGTTCCCCTATATCGTAGGTTGTATTGCTCTTGAGATCTCCGAGTGGAACCACATAATAGATATCCCTGGCATTCAGCACCGCCTTTACTACCAGTTTTGTATTGCGGACCGTAAAGGGCTTGTCCTCGCTGTCGGTATCGACCGGATTGGGCATGGCATACATACTGAATGCGGCATCTCCCAGATCGGCGGACTGGCCGTTTGCAAGATTCTGCCCTATGTTCCTGCGCATCCACAGGTCGACGGAGACATCCGCCGCACCACGTTTGTTGACGAAGTCGTCCGCCACGGGGATGTAGTCGAGGGAGTATTTGTCCTTGTCTACGGCATTGGACAGGAAGATTTCTTCAATCCTGAAATCCTGGCCCGCCAGGGCGGCAGATTCAAAGTCCCTCGAAATCTTGAGCAGGCGGACCCTTGATACTATACGGTCGACTTTGACAGTAATGGAATTCTCCCCTGCCTTGAGGGCATTGGCAGTGGCCTCGCTGCGCGATACGCTGCCTATCATCGTGAAGTTGCCCGGTTTTGATGCAGAGGTCTTCTGCGTAGACAGCCCTGTAACTTTTGCGAGCAGTTCCGTCTTTGTCGAAACAGCTCCTAGCACAGCCTCGGAATGTTCGCTGTTAACCAATGCATATATGGTACGGTCGCCCGTTGTCGCCGTCAGCGTGTATGGAGCCGAGTCGAAGTGGGCATAAGAGTCGAGCAGTCCGTCGGATTCCCCTCCTTTGAAGAAGACGAAAACGTCAACGCTTCCGATAGTGTTTTCTGCCGCCGTGCCGTCCACCGTCGCCTTGGTTGGCGCCGTTCCTGCAAGCGAGAGCGAAATTTCGGCAGAAACGGGCGTTCCTGTCGGGGCCATCGCAGCTTCGAGGTTTTTGTTGCAACTCACCAGAGCTGTTGCGGCAGCCATACATGCTGCCAGGTAAAAAGACTTTTTCATTGATCGTAAAGATTTAAGTTGTAATTATTTATAAGTATTGCTATCTCCGGGTCAAGGCTCCCCCGGAAAACATAGTTCCTGTCTGCGGAGCAAGCATTCAGAAAGTGCTGTACAGCCTTCCGGTCATCGCCGAACCTGGAATACAGCAGGGCCATCATATACTCAACCTGCGGAGTCTTATCCAAATTCTGCAGAATGTCCATGGCATTGTGATTTCTGCCCAGAGACACGAAGGCTATCGCCGTATTGTAGTCGCGGTAAGGCAGAAGCAATTCAAGGGCATGTTCGTAATCCCTGTCCTGAAGGGCCTTTACTCCTGCACGGTACACCGTGTCCGGAATAGTGGTATGAATCGTGTCCTTTACCTGACCTTTCCGGTGCAGATGGAAATCGAAACGCACCATCCGCAGGCGCGGATAAATGTTCTTGCGCAGATGGGCATAGCACCCCAGCTGCCGCAAGGACGCCTCGCGGGCGTCGTAGTCCGAGAGGTCCATTTTTGCCCGGATAGTTTCGAGTTCAGCAGGAGCAATGAGGGTGTCCTTCTCTACGAGAGTGCCGAAAAGCCGCCAGTTCTCACCCCCTCCGTGCGATACGAAATCCACGGTCGGGATGTCGCCGGCTATGCCGAGGCTGTCAATCAGGAAGGACGTGTAGTCCGAGAAGAAGGCCGAAGCGGCTCCGGCCCGGCGCAAGGCGAGCTCGCGGTTGGCCGCCGCAGCGCCTTCCGGGGATGCGAAGGCCGTAATAACCACTGAATCAAGGTCGAACTTGTCATCTTCGAGGATATCGAGGATGTTCCGCTTGATGCGGCCCATCTCCGGAGCATTGGCGCCCAGGTCCTCCCGGATGTCGCTTTTGCCGGCGGCAAATTCGATGTAGCATGAGGTATTGGCTTCGACACGCCTCGACACCACTTTAGTGAGGAAACGTTCTCGCATCTCCGCAAAAGAGGAAAGCGAACTTATGTAGAAAGTCAGCATCCCCGGACTGGGAAGCCTGCACATCTCCCTATCCTCCTCGAATACTCCACCCTCCAACTCTATTTCCACCTTTCTCAGTCCGGGACGGGTGCTGATCGTCTGTACATATGCATAGGTGATATCCCCGCTCTCCGCGACCACCACGGTGTCCAGGCGCAGCGCTTCCGTGCGGATTGGGGCCTTGACATAGCGGCGGAACATCTTCTCCTTCCGGCCGAGCTTCCTGGCGTTCATACGCTTGCGCAGATGGTCGGTATAGTGCTCCACGGCCTCTTCGCCAGTAACGCCGAACGCGGATCTCCACTGTTCATCGCTCACGCGCGAGCTGTCTTCGCGGAAAGCATAGAGATCCGGAAGATTCCTGCGCAGGAACAACTCCAGATCGTTCTTGCGTATGAAAAGCGTGGTATCCGTAACAATGCTGTCGATGAAACGGGCGTACCTTTCGTATCCTCGCAGCTGGGCCGCCCTGTAGCGCTTGCCCGTAATGAATACCGGGTCGAGCTCCACGCTTTCGCCCATGATGTGCATCACGGGAGAAAGCCTAAGCTGCCAGCGGCTGTCGGTAAGGTCGGCAGGCACGTTGATGTCGAAGCGAAGGTCTACCTTGCCCAGCCTTTCCGCCACATTCCTGAACGATGCAACAACCACCGAGGGCGCAATCACATCGCTCGCCACCATATCTCCGTTTTCGTCCCGCACCGCCTTCATTATAATAAGGTCCCTGCCTTCCGCATCCTTTATCATCATCGTGTCGCTCAATAGGCGTTCCACAGGAACATCAGGCGTATGCACGTCTTCTGCCAAGGCCAGCCCCGGGGCATAAGCCCCGGACCTGACCGATTCCATCTTACGCACGGGAGCACAGGAGAAAAAGACCGTGCAAAGAAGGAAAAGCAGACTACATTTGGCAAGGGAAGTCATCTTCGTCGTCAAGAATTGCCAGTTTGTTCGCCTGGATTTCGGTGGAGTAATGATCCTGTCCATCCATACCCGTGAATTTGTTGTAACGCACCCGGCCGATTACCGAAACGCGGTCTCCCTTCTGAACCTTGTCCAGACAAGTCACACGTTTCCCTTCCCATGCGCTCACGTTGTGCCATTGAGTGTCGATTACAGCCGCGCCGTTGCGGTCGTTGTAAGCCATGCTTGTGGCTACGGCAATGCGCGCCACCTTCTTTCCCCCGACCTCCTGGAGCTTCACAGAGCCCACGAGGCCGCGCAATTCGATTCTGTTGATCTGTTCCATATTCTTTGGTTTTTTGTCCGATGCAAAGGAATATCATTGTACGGGCAGCGCCAAAGATTTTTCGGAAACATTCCGCGACGGGCCGTTTTTCTTTTGACGATTGTGTGTTTTTACAAACCCATAAGATTTTTTTTATGGTTTGCCTAAACTTAAATTTTTACATGTTTGACGAAATTGTTTGGCGTTTCGGTAAAAGCCTCCCAACTTAGGGCAAAAATGAAACGAGAAATGGATTTGACTGAAGAAAGATTCTGTCTAAACTGCGGAGCGGCGCTGCACGGGCGTCCGGACAAAGTGTTCTGCAATACAAGATGCAAGAATGAATGGCACAACCGCATAAACGGTGACGAAAAACGCAGACGCGAACGCGTTTTCGGCATTCTGTGGAACAATTACAAGATTCTGGAGACTATGCTCGAGCTCCAAGAGCATACTCCGGCAATATCGTCGCTCGAAGACGCAGGCTTCCGCCCAGGCTACATTACGGGCTTCCGCAAATTGAGAGGCAGAAACGAATTCCGTTGTTTCGACATCACATATAATAAAACAGAAGCCCGCCTGTACAATATCAGGCGGGCTCCGGAATTGTTGTGAGGGCGCGGCTACTCCGCTGCCGGGACTTCGGTTGTAATGACGTCCTTGACGAAAGAGTCATAATCTCCTTCGTTGATCATACTGCAGGTACCGTTGATCTGGGCTCCCATTTCGACCTGAATGCGGCGGACATGGATGTTGCCATTGACTGAGGCCGTGCCTTTCAACGAGAAGGTGTCCTTGACATAGATATCACCTTCGATCTTTCCCCAGAAATCTACATTGCCGCAAGCGAGAGTGCCGATAATCACGGCTTCCTCGCCTACGACCACGCGGCCTTGGGAATAGACTTTTCCCTGCACCGTTCCGTCAACACGGATGTCGGCAAGTGAAGAAATCTCGCCCTTGATGACAGTCCCGGCCGAAATGTGGCTGACGTTGTTGGCATCTACCACCTGAGTTGTAGCTTTGTTATTGATTGTCATATCTGCTTGTTTTTCAATTGTCTAGACTATACCCTTCCCGTGGCAGTTCTTGTACTTCTTGCCGCTGCCGCAGGGGCAGGGATCGTTGCGTCCTATCTTCTTGTCGACACGCACGGGGGCGTTGGGCTTCCGGTCGCCGTTGGTGGTGAGGTCCTGACGGCCTGCCTGCAGGGTGGACATATCTTGCCTCGGGCGCATTGCAGGGCGGTTGCCCGCCTCGGATGCGTCACGCAGAGGCACGAAAGCACGGAGCAGGAAGCTCAGCACGTCCTGGTTGAGCGATTCGAGCATCTGGGCGAAGAGGTTGTAGCTCTCGAGCTTGTACACCACGATAGGATCCTTCTGCTCGTACGAAGCGTTCTGAACGCTCTGCTTGAGGTCGTCCATGTCGCGCAGATGCTGCTTCCAGTGCTCATCTATCTGATAGAGGATGATGTTCTTGCTAAGCGTCTTTCCCACCTCGCGGCCTTCGCTGTTGTAGGCCTTCTCGAGATTCACGCTCACGGTCATGGTCTTGCGGCCGTCCGAAATGGGGATGGCGATGTTCTGGTACATGCTTCCCTGCTTTTCGTATACGGTCTTGATGATGGGAGAGAGTTTTTCCACCAGCACATCCATACGGCGGGCGTAGACCTCCTGCATGTGCTTGATGAGGGCGTTTACGAGTTCATCTTCCTTGGCATGGGCGTAGAAATCGGCATCGAAGCCGGAATCTATACTCAGCTTTGCCATGAGCGTCTCCTGGAAAGCGTCGAAGTCCATTCCCTTGCACTGGTCGATGAGCAGGGATGCTGTGTCTATCATCATGTTGCTGAGGTCGATTTCCACCTTCTCGCCGCTGATGGCGTTGCGCCTGCGGGAGTAGATGGCCTCGCGCTGGTAGTTCATGACGTCGTCGTATTCGAGAAGCCGCTTGCGGATGCCGAAGTTGTTCTCCTCGACCTTCTTCTGCGCGCGCTCGATGGTGGACGAGAGCATCGAACTCTCGAGCGCTTCGTCGTCCTTCATGCCGAGACGGTCCACGACTCCCGCAATACGCTCCGAGCCGAACAGGCGCATGAGCTTGTCTTCCAGCGAGATGTAGAATACGGATGAACCCGGGTCGCCCTGACGGCCGCTTCGGCCTCGCAGCTGCCTGTCCACGCGGCGGCTGTCATGCCTTTCCGTACCGATGATGGCAAGTCCGCCCGCCGCCTTGACTTCCGGCGAAAGCTTGATATCGGTACCACGGCCTGCCATGTTGGTGGCGATGGTCACCGTGCTGCTCTGTCCGGCCTGTGCCACGATCTCCGCCTCACGGGCGTTCTCCTTGGCATTCAGCACATTATGACGGATGCCGCGCATCTTGAGCATGCGGCTCAGGAGTTCGGAGGTTTCCACGTCGGTGGTACCCACAAGCACCGGCCTTCCGGCGGAAGAGAGCTCCACGATGCGGTTGATGACGGCGGCGTACTTCGCTTTCTTGGTCTTGTAGATGAGGTCGTCCTGGTCGTCGCGGATAACCGGACGGTTGGTGGGGATGACCATCACGTCGAGTTTGTAGATACTCCAGAACTCGCCCGCCTCGGTCTCTGCCGTACCGGTCATACCCGCGAGCTTGTGATACATCCTGAAGTAGTTCTGGAGGGTGATGGTTGCAAAGGTCTGTGTGGCAGCCTCCACCTTCACGTTCTCCTTGGCCTCAACTGCCTGGTGCAGACCGTCGCTCCAGCGGCGCCCTTCCATCACGCGGCCGGTCTGCTCGTCAACGATCTTGATCTTGCCGTCCACTATGATATAGTCGATGTCTTTCTCGAACATCGTGTAGGCCTTGAGCAACTGGTTGACAGTGTGGATGCGTTCGCTCTTGAGGGAGAAATCCTCCATCAGGGCGTCCTTGCGCTGCTGCTTCTCTTCGAGCGAAAGGCCGTCCATATTCTGGATCGCGGCGATTCCGCTGCCGACATCGGGGATGATGAAGAAGTCTTCGTTGCCTACGGCATTGGCAAGGACCTCGTGGCCCTTGTCGGTCATATCAACCGAATGGAGCTGCTCGTTGATAACGAAGTAGAGAGGGTCGGTAACCACCGGCATCTCGCGCTCATTGTCCTGCATATAGAAATTCTCCGCCTTCTGCAGCAGTACCTTCATGCCGGGCTCGCTCAGGAACTTGATGAGCGGCGAATACTTGGGAAGGCCCTTGTGGGCACGCAGAAGGAGCTTCCCGCCTTCCTGCTCATCGCCTGCGGCGATTGCCTTCTTGGCGTCGTTCAGCACCTGATTAACAAGGCTGCGCTGTGCCTGATAGAGCTTTTCTACATAAGGGCGGAACTCCATATACTGGCCGTCATCCTCAGCCTTCGCTACAGGACCGGAAATAATGAGAGGCGTACGGGCGTCGTCGATGAGCACGGAGTCGACCTCGTCGACGATCGCATAATGATGCTTGCGCTGCACGAGGTCGTCGGAGTTGATGGCCATGTTGTCGCGCAGGTAGTCGAAACCGAACTCGTTGTTGGTACCGAAGGTAATGTCGCATTCATAGGCTCTGCGTCGGGCATCGGAGTTGGGCTGGTGCTTGTCGATGCAGTCAACGCTGAGTCCATGGAACATGTAAAGCGGGCCCATCCACTCGGAGTCACGTTTGGAAAGGTAGTCGTTCACGGTCACCACGTGCACACCTTTGCCTGCAAGGGCGTTCAGGAATACAGGCAGAGTTGCCACAAGGGTTTTTCCTTCACCGGTCGCCATTTCGGCAATCTTTCCTTCGTGGAGAGCGATACCGCCGATGAGCTGCACGTCGTAATGCACCATGTCCCAGGTAATTTCGTTTCCTCCGGCCATCCACTTGTTGCGGTAGACGGCTTTGTCACCTTCGATGGTCACGAAGTCGTGGTTTGCAGCGAGGTCGCGGTCGAAGTCGTTGGCCTCGACGGTTATGGTCTCGTTCTGGGCAAGGCGGCGGGCCGTGGACTTTACGATTGCAAAGGCCTCGGGAAGGATTTCGTTCAGGGCCTTCTCGATGGCTTCATCCTCGTCCTTTACGAGTTTATCGGACTCGGTGGCGAGTTTTTCCTTTTCGGATACGGGTATGTTTTTGTCGAGTTCGAGTTTGATTTCGGCAATGCGGTCTTCGAAAGGTTTCTCTACTTCACGAAGATGTTCACGCAATTTTGCCGAATGCGCACGGAGCTCGTCGGCTGACAATTTGTCAATTTCTTCGTATGATGCAAGTATTTTGTTCAAAAGAGGCTTGACCGCCTTGTAGTCGCGGTCGGCCTTGGAACCGAACAATGCTTTGATAACGTCTGCTAAAGCCATATTTATAAAATAAGTGTAGTCTGCAAATTTAACGAATTATTGTCTATTACAAAAATTTTGCCTATGTTTGCAGACGCATTTCTGCAGGATTAGCACATCGGTAGTGCATTGGCTTCCCAAGCCAAGGAGGAGGGTTC
>CAMNAD010000017.1 GCA_946530505.1 uncultured Bacteroidales bacterium | reverse complement strand
AAGTCAGTTACGGCTTTGCCAACAAGGACGAACGGGCTTTATTCCAATTGATTACAAGCGTTTCAGGAATGGGAGCCGCGTCGGCCAGAATGGTATTGTCTTCATTATCGGCGGAAGAATTCCGTCAGGCAGTTCTGTCAGAGAATGTAAATCTGATCAAATCCGTAAAAGGAATCGGCCTGAAGACGGCTCAGCGCCTTGTCCTTGAACTTAAAGACAAGATTGTAGAAGGCGGCGGCACGGACACGACGGAACTGTTTGCGGCAGCAAGCAACGAAGTGGTGGAAGAAGCCACATCCGCACTTGTAATGCTGGGATTCAGCAAGCCAAACGTCCAGAAAGCAATACAGCAGATATTGAAACAGAACCCCACATCCAAGGTGGAGGACATTATCAAGACTGCATTGAAAATGCTTTAATTATCTGCCAAAATAAACGAGCAGAACAGAAATATCGGCAGGAGAAACGCCGGAAATACGAGATGCCTGCGCTATTGTCTTCGGACTGTAGCGCTTTAATTTTTGCCGGCATTCGATAGTAAGTCCTGATACTTTATCGAAGTCGAAATCGTCAGGAATCTTAAGATCTTCCAACTTATGGAGTTTCTCAGCCATACGTTTTTCACGATCAATATAGCCGCGATACTTCAAAGTTATTTCGACAGACTCTATTACTTTTTTATCCGGAATCTCTGTTCCACGTGGAACAATTTTCAAAAGTTCCGCCAAATCAACTTCAGGACGAAGTGCGATTTCTGAAATCTTTTTTGACTCGGAAAGCAGGGCGGATCCTACGGATTCAAGATAAGGATTTGCCTGAGAAACAGTAAGATTATTATGATCGCAGAAATACGTCAAGGCGCCTACCTGCTCATATTTTTTCATGGTAATAGAGTATCTTTCCTCACTTGCAAGACCTATAGAATGAGATTTTGCTGTCAATCTCTCATCAGCATTGTCCTGACGAAGGAGAACCCTGTATTCGGCCCTGGAAGTAAACATTCGATAAGGCTCATCTACTCCTTTTGTAATAAGATCGTCGATAAGAACTCCAATATAGGAATCATCCCTGCCAAGAATAAAACCATCCTTGCCAGAAACTCTTAGAGCTGCGTTTATACCGGCAATGAGTCCTTGGGCTGCAGCCTCTTCATAACCTGTAGTACCATTAACCTGTCCGGCCAGATAAAGATTATCTACAAGTTTGGATTCAAGAGTAGGATACAACTGTGACGGGTCGAAATAATCATATTCGACAGCATATGCCGGACGGAAAATCTTTGCATTTTCAAGTCCTTCGATGCAATGAAGGGCTTCAACTTGAACATCAAGAGGAAGAGACGATGAGAATCCCTGAAGATAATACTCGTGTGTCCAGCGTCCCTCAGGCTCAAGAAATAACTGGTGAGCATTGTTTTCCGGGAAAACCCTCAACTTATCTTCAATACTGGGACAATACCTGGGTCCTTTACCATGAATAATTCCGGTAAACAGAGGAGAATCCTGAAATCCTGAACGGAGAACATCGTGAACCCTTTCATTTGTATGAAGGATGTAACAATGCATTTGCATACCGTCTCTTTGAACCGCAGAAGGAACAGGAAGGAAGGAAAACCTGTCGGGTTCATCATCACCATATTGGACGTCAAGACGGGAAACATCGACGGATGAAATATCTATTCTCGGAGGAGTGCCGGTTTTCATTCTTCCTGTATTGATTCCCCTTTCGACAAGTTGTTCCGTCAGACCAAGTGACGGCTTTTCGCCGATTCGACCTCCGGAGAAAACATTACGACCGATGAAAATTTTCCCGCCCAGGAAGGTCCCGGCAGTCAGAATAAGTGCCTGACACTTGAAAATCGCCCCGGTATTTGTCCGAACTCCGCAGATTTTTGAATTCTCAAAGAGGAAAGAAACGGCTAAATCCTCGTAAATGTCTAATTTACAGGAACTTTCAAGAAATTTACGCCAAGTAAGCGAAAACTGTATTTTATCGCACTGCGCACGAGGGCTCCACATCGCAGGTCCTTTACTCTTATTGAGCATACGGAACTGTAAAGTGGTTGCGTCAGTAACCAGACCGGTATATCCTCCTAGAGCATCTATCTCCTTGACTATCTGACCTTTAGCAATACCTCCAACAGCCGGATTGCAACTCATCCTTGCAAATCCGGTCATATCCATAGATATAAGAAGAACGGAACTTCCAAGATTAGCAGCAGCCATTGCAGCTTCGCAACCGGCATGACCGCCACCTACAACAATTATATCGTAGAATTTCTCCATCTACTTTGCAAGTCCGCAGACAAGCGGACGCTGGGAAAGATAATAATCCTCTTTCGATCTCATGGTCTTCTGTTCAGAATCTGTATGATCGTCATATCCGATAAGATGCAGAACTCCGTGAACGATAACCCTGTTCAACTCCTCAGAGAATTCAGTACCATAAAACAAAGCGTTATCCTTTACGGAATCTATGCTGATGAAGAGATCGCCGGAAAGAACGTCATCTTCGCAGTAATCAAAGGTGATAATATCCGTAAAATAGTCGTGCTGAAGATATTTCATATTTACATCAAGAATGTAATTGTCTGAACAGAATATAATGTTGATATCGCCAATACGACGGACCTCGCTTTCGGCAACGAACTTAATCCACCTGTTATTGAGCAATTTACCCTTGAACTCAAAATCAATATCTTCAGAATAATAACGTATCATAATGGCATAATTTTCGCTTGCAAAGTTAAAAGCAAGCAGAGAGAAATGCAAAAAAATTGGAAATCAAATTTATTATTCATACCTTTGAAATTCAGTATAGACTATAATATTTAAGAAATATGGAAGTCAAGAAATCAGAAAAAGCCAGCCTGGGGAACAAAAGATTGCTCTTCACGGAGATCGGTTTCGTCCTTGCTCTACTCGTAGTCTATGGTGCTTTCGAGTACAGTACAAAGGACAAGCAGACCAAAGCTCTTGAAGCTGAGGCTGTTGTAGCAGAAGAAGAGGAAATGATTCCTATCACTCAGGAAACTCCTCCTCCGCCGCCGGAAACCCCTCAGATACCCGTTCTTTCCGACAATATCGACATTGTCGATGACGACCTTCAGGTAGAAGACAATATTCTCAACCTTGAGGATGCTGCCGATATCGGTGTCGAAATCGCAGACTATGTCGCACAGGTAGAAGAAGAGGAAATCGAAGAAGAAGCCATTCCTTTCCAGTTGGTTGAGCAGAAACCCGGATTCATGGGTGGCGATGCAAACGCATTCTCCAAATGGGTGAACGAACGTCTGCAGTATCCTGAAATAGCAAAGGAAAATGGTATTCAGGGACGAGTACTTCTCCAGTTCGTGGTAGGTGCAGACGGCAAGGTTACCAACGTTAAAGTCGTACGTGGTGTTGACCCGGCACTCGACAAGGAAGCTGTACGCGTTGTCCAGAGTTCACCTAAATGGACTCCAGGAAAGCAGCGCGACCGCGCAGTAAAGGTAACCTACACCTTCCCTGTTATCTTCCAGCTCAGGTAAATAACTGATTAATGATTTTCAAGGCCGTCCCCAACCGGATGGCCTTTTTTAGGTAAAATGTTCGAAACTAAACAACAATCTACAGAAAAAGCCGTTTTCGTAGGAATCATACGTCAGAATGACGATGAATCCAAGATAATGGAATACCTCGACGAACTGGAATTCCTTGCAGAAACAGCAGGTGCAGTAGGTGACAAAAAATTCGTGCAGCGAGTAGACAAACCGGAAAAGTCAACCTATATAAGAAGCGGAAAACTAGCTGAAATTCAGCAATATTGCGAAGAAAACGAAATATGTTACTGCATCTTCGATGATGAACTCACCGGAATGCAGCAACGCAACATAGAAAAGGTTATAAAGTCAGCAAAAGTCATAGACCGTACCAGCCTCATCCTCGAAATCTTCACCCAGCGCGCCCAAACTGCATACGCCAAGACACAGGTAGAAATCGCACGACTTAACTATATGCTTCCAAGGCTGGCAGGTATGTGGACCCACCTCGAAAGACAGCGCGGTGGCGTCGGCACCAGAGGGGGTATGGGTGAAACCCAGATAGAAGTTGACAGACGTATAGTAAAACAGCGTATAAGCCGTCTTAAAGAAGAACTGAATAAAATAGACAGGCAAATGGCTACACAGCGCGGAAATCGCGGACGGCTCGTACGTCTGGCCCTGGTAGGCTATACAAATGTAGGGAAGAGCACACTAATGAACCTGCTTGCCAAATCGGATGTATTCGCAGAAAACAAACTCTTTGCGACACTCGATACAACCGTAAGGAAAGTAGTCATAGAGAACGTTCCCTTCCTGCTCAGCGACACGGTAGGATTCATCCGTAAACTCCCAACCCAACTTATAGAGGCCTTCAAAAGCACCCTGGACGAGGTTCGCGAAGCAGATATCCTTGTGCATGTAGTAGATATCTCCCACCCCGACTTCGAAGAGCAGATGCAGGTTGTAGAGAAGACACTGCAGGAAATAGGAGCCGGAAATAAACCAGTCTATGTAGTATTCAACAAGATAGATGCCTACCATTACGAAGAATACGACGAGTTCTCGCTGGAACCCAAGACCAAACTGAACCGTACTCTGGACGAGTTGAAAAACAGCTGGATCGCTCAGGAGAAAACCCCCTGCATATTCATCTCAGCAATCAACAAGACAGGATTGGAAAAACTCCGCCACGACATCTATAAGATGGTGGCGGAGATACACGCAGGACGTTATCCTTTCAATAACTTCCTATTCTGAGAATTTAGCTTTCAGGAATTCGCGGTTAAGCCTTGCGATGTGAGCCACGGAGATACCCTTAGGACATTCCAGCTCGCAGGCGCGGGTGTTCGTACAGTTACCGAAGCCGAGTTCATCCATCTTGGCAACCATTGCGCGGGCGCGCTTTGCAGCCTCAACCTTACCCTGAGGAAGCAGAGCAAGTGAACTGACGCGGGCAGCGACAAACAGCATCGCAGAACCATTTTTGCAGGTGGCTACGCAGGCACCACAGCCGATACATGCAGCAGCATCCATACTCTCCTCGGCAGTATCGTGTCCGATGAGGATGTTATTGGCATCCTGGGCGGCACCGGTGCGGACAGAAATAAAACCACCAGCCTGAAGAATCTTGTCGTAAGCCCTGCGGTCCACTACAAGGTCCTTGATTACAGGGAATGCGGAACTCCTCCAGGGCTCCACAGTAATGGTAGCACCGTCCTTGAAGTGACGCATAAAGAGTTGACAGGTCGTAACATGATCGTCCGGACCGTGCGCACGGCCGTCAATATAGAGGGAGCAGGCGCCGCAGATACCCTCGCGGCAGTCGTGATCGAATGAAACAGGATCTATTCCCTCACGGATCAGCTTCTCATTGAGAATATCGAGCATCTCAAGGAAGGACGCATCAGACTCGATGTCGTCGATGTGATAGGTTTCGAAATGGCCTTTAGCCTTGGCGTTACGCTGACGCCATATCTTAACATTGAAATTCATACGTCCTTAGTCTTTGTAGTTTCTCGTCTTAACCTCGATGAACTCATACTTGAGATTCTCCTTATGGAGTTCGGGCTCCTTGCCTTCTCCCTTATACTCCCAGGCGGCGACATACATGAAGTTGGCATCGTCGCGCTTGGCCTCACCTTCCTCGGTCTGGCTCTCGATACGGAAGTGTCCACCGCATGATTCCCTGCGGTTCAGGGCATCATATGCCATAAGCTCGCCTATATCGAAGAAATCCTCGAGGCGAAGCGCCTTCTCCAGTTCCTGATTGAACTCGAACTGGGTTCCGGGAACCTTTACATCCTTATAGAAGCGCTCGCGAAGTTCCTTGATCTTGGTGATAGCTGTTTTGAGGCCTTCCTCGTCACGAGCCATACCAACATACTCCCACATAATATGGCCGAGTTCCTTGTGCAGGGAATCGACGGTCTCGGTACCCTTAATGGAGAACAGACGGTCGATGCGAGCCTGGACAGCCTTCTCTGCAACAGCAAATTCCGGAGCGTTTATATCGGTCTTGGGCTCTGCAAACTTATGCGAGAGATAATCGCCGATAGTAACGGGAATCACGAAGTAGCCGTCGGCAAGTCCCTGCATAAGGGCAGATGCACCGAGGCGGTTTCCGCCGTGGTCCGAGAAGTTGGCTTCGCCGATTGCATAAAGGCCGGGAATAGTAGTCTGAAGATCATAATCTACCCAGATGCCGCCCATAGTATAGTGGATGGCAGGATAAATCATCATAGGTTCTTCCCAAGGGGATGAAGCTGTGATCTTCTCGTACATTTCGAAGAGATTTCCATAGCGCTCGGCAACCTTCTGATGGCCGAGACGGCGGATAGCATCGGAGAAGTCGAGGAACACGGCCTTACCAGTTTCGTTCACGCCGAAGCCGGCATCGCAACGCTCCTTGGCGGCACGAGATGCAACATCGCGTGGAACCAGGTTGCCGAAGGCGGGATAACGGCGCTCGAGATAATAATCGCGGTCCTCTTCGGGAATCTGCGAAGCTTTGATCTGATGCTTGCGGAGTTTCTCTACATCCTCTATCTTCTTGGGAACCCAGATACGGCCGTCATTACGCAGCGACTCGCTCATAAGGGTAAGTTTGCACTGCTGGTCGCCGTGCACGGGGATGCAGGTAGGATGGATCTGCGCGAAGCAGGGATTTGCAAAGTAAGCACCCTTGCGATAGCACTGCATGGCGGCGGAGCCGTTGCTGTTCATGGCGTTGGTAGAAAGGAAATAGGTATTTCCATATCCGCCGGTAGCAATAACTACTGCGTGTGCACCGAAGCGTTCCAGCTGTCCGGTAACAAGGTTGCGGGCGATTATACCCTTGGCTTCACCGTTGATAACCACAAGGTCGAGCATCTCGTGACGGGGATAACTCTTGACTGTGCCGGCTGCTATTTCCTTATTGAGGGATGCATAGGCACCCAGAAGGAGTTGCTGACCGGTTTGACCGCGGGCATAGAAGGTACGGCTTACCTGCACACCGCCGAAAGAACGGTTGGCAAGATATCCGCCGTATTCGCGTGCGAAAGGAATCCCCTGGGCAACGCACTGGTCGATAATGGCAGCACTCACCTCGGCAAGGCGGTATACGTTTGCTTCGCGTGCACGATAGTCACCACCTTTGATGGTGTCGTAGAAAAGCCTGTAGATGGAGTCGTTGTCGTTCTGGTAGTTCTTGGCTGCATTGATACCGCCCTGCGCGGCGATTGAGTGTGCGCGGCGGGGAGAATCGCTGATGCAGAAAACCTTTACATTGTAGCCGAGTTCACCGAGCGAAGCAGCTGCAGATGCGCCGCCAAGACCGGTTCCTACCACAATGATCTCGAGTTTACGCTTGTTGTTGGGACTGACCAGATGAATTTCCGATTTGCGCTTAGTCCATTTCTCGGACAGCGGACCGTCAGGAATCTTAGAGATAAGTTTATCTGCCATTTTATGTTCGGTTATTAAAAAGTCTGCAATTTTACTCATTTTTAACGAGAAGAACAAGTTCAGAAGAGGGTATTCTCGTCCGTTACTCCTTTATTTATGCCAAGATGCTTGTATGCAAGGTCGGTTGCTATACGTCCGCGCTGGGTACGCAGTATGAATCCTTCCTTGATAAGGAAAGGTTCATACACCTCTTCGTAGGTTCCCTGATCCTCGCTGATGGCGGTGGCCAGGGTATTCGCCCCGACAGGCCCGCCCTTGAACTTCTCTATTATAGTACGGAGTATCTTGTTGTCGATGGAATCAAGGCCAAGGGTATCTATATGCAACTTGTCCAGGGCATACCTGGCAATCTTCAAATCTATCACCCCGCTGCCTTCTACCTGGGCGAAATCCCTCACGCGCCGCAGCAGGCTGTTGCAGATACGCGGAGTTCCGCGGCTGCGCATAGCTATTTCCCTGGCTGCAGAATCCTCTATATCCACCTTGAGAATACCGGCGCTGCGGCGTACTATCTTTACAAGGTCGGCAGTATCGTAGTATTCCATAGGACAGGTGATTCCGAACCTGGCGCGCAGCGGAGCCGTGAGCAGTCCGCTGCGGGTGGTAGCACCTACCAAGGTAAAAGGATTCAGGGAGATACGCACAGAGCGCGCGCCCGGCCCCTTGTCTATCATTATATCTATTACGAAATCCTCCATTGCGGAGTATAGATACTCTTCAACTTCGGGAGAAAGACGGTGGATCTCGTCAATGAACAACACGTCGCCAGGCTCCAGCGAAGTAAGCAGGCCGGCAAGATCTCCAGGCCGGTCGAGCACGGGGCCGGAGGTGATTTTCATATTCACCCCCATTTCGTTAGCGATGATATGTGCGAGAGTTGTCTTTCCAAGACCGGGAGGACCATGAAACAGGGTATGGTCCAGAGTCTCGCCGCGGAGCTTGGCTGCCTTTATGTAAACGCGCAGATTCGAGACAATTTCGCTCTGTCCCGTAAAATCTTCCAACTCTCTCGGGCGGATAATTCCGTCCAATTCCTTATCTTTGCCTTCGTTTGTATCGCGGGGGTTGAAATCGGACATCGGCATCAGTTTTTAATTCCAAATACAAATATAGTTGTTTTTATTTTTAAAGTTGTTATTGTTTTTAGGATTGTTAAAAAGTTTATAACTTTATAACAACTTAATATATAATAAGTTATAAATTAATTAATTGTTAATAACCCTTCTTGCCGGCTTTTGAAAGAATGTTGAAAAACAAGGTGGTAAGTTTATTAAAAAGTTATAAACAGGGTTATCAACATTTTTTTAACCGGATTTTTTGATTTAATGTTAAAAAACCGATTAAATAAAGAAAATACCATTTACTGCAGCGGACTTCACCTGTCTGCCAGGTGGTTTGTGCTCAGCAACGACTCTCCCGATGGTATTAACCTTATAATATTGCCGGATAAGGAAAGTGCGGAATACTGTACTTCCGACCTTTACCAACTTACGGAAGGGGATACAGTATTTCTTCTTCCTCCAAACGGAAAAGGAATAGAAAGGAGTAATTATAAATCTTCCATCAGCGTCCAGAGGACGGCAGCAATATCGGCCATTCTCAAGAACAAAGGCGAAAAAATATATATAGTTTGCTCTTCGGAAGTTCTTGAAGAAGGTATTTCCGTGGATGGAGAAAACGACAAGAAGGTCCTGACCTTGAATAAAGGACAGGAAATATCATTCAGCGATCTGATAAGTTCCTTGGGTGAAATGGGATTCGAGCGCTGCGACTTCGTATCTGCACCCGGTCAATACGCTGTCAGAGGTTCGCTGATTGACGTATTCTCTTACGCCGAGAACGAACCTTACCGTATATCCTTCTGGGGTAATGAGATAGAAAGCATCAGCATTTTCGACTGCAATACCCAGATATCAAAAGGAACCAGGGATTCCGCCGATATGATAGGAGCATCGCTTTCCGAAATTTCGGAAAGAGGCAGGAACCTTCTGGAAATTCTACCCCTGTCAACAACCCTGTGGCTGGACTCTTCCGATATTTACAAGGAGAAGGAATTTTTTCCGCTTACAGAGAAATACCGCCGTGTATTCCTGCAGATTCCCCTTGGCCTTAAGCCGACGGATCCGGAAAAGTATCACATATCCCCCCAGCCCCGTTTCAACAAGAACTTCGACTTGCTGGAAGAAGACATAAGGCGCAAGACGGAAACGGGTTACAAAGTATTTATCTATGGCGAAAAGGCTTCACAGCTGAACAGGATAAAATCCATCATCTCGAGCGAAGGCGGTATACTCCCCCGGTTCGTAGAGGGAAAGAATATCCACGAGGGTTTTGTAGATGAGGATTCCAAGATAGCATATTACACCGACCACGAAATATTCGACCGTTTCCACCGCGTGAGCATCAGGCGTGCGGTAGAAAAGAGCGAACAACTCACCATCAACGACCTCAACTCCTTCAATATCGGTGACTATGTGGTGCATATCGACTACGGTATAGGGGTATTCGGCGGTCTTGTCAGAATGTACGACGACAAGGGGCGCGTGCGCGAGGTGGTGAAGATAACCTACAAGGACGGAGATGTGGTATTCGTGTCGGTACATGCGCTGAACAAGCTTTCCCTTTTCCGTTCTTCCGAGGGAGAAACACCGAAAATCAACAAGTTGGGATCCAAGACCTGGGCCACGCTCAAGGCAAACGCCAAGCGCAGGGTCAAGGATATAGCGAAGGACCTGATCCAACTCTACGCCAAGCGCCGGGCCACGAAAGGATTCGCCTTCTCTCCGGATACCTACTTGCAGGATGAACTGGAATCCTCATTCATGTTCGAAGATACTCCGGATCAGGAAGCAGCCACCATCGCCGTCAAGCGCGATATGGAGGATGACTGCCCGATGGACCGCCTGGTATGCGGAGATGTGGGATTCGGCAAAACAGAAATAGCCATACGCGCAGCCTTCAAGGCGGTAACGGACGGCAAACAGGTAGCAGTACTTGTTCCCACCACCATCCTGGCGCTCCAGCACTACAACACATTCACCTCCCGTCTCGCTAACCTTCCCTGCACGGTGGAATATGTAAGCCGCCTGCGCACTTCCAAACAGATCAGCGAGATAAAGCAGAAGGTTGCTGCGGGCAAGGTGGACATAATAATAGGAACGCACAAGATCCTGGGCAACAGCTTCGAGTTCAAGGACCTGGGGCTGCTCATAATAGACGAAGAGCAGAAATTCGGAGTTGCGGCAAAGGAGAAACTCCGCCAGTTCAAGGCATCGGTAGATACTCTGACTTTGACAGCAACCCCTATTCCCCGAACCCTACAGTTCTCCTTGCTCGGCGCCCGCGACCTCAGCATCATCAATACTCCTCCGCCCAACAGGATTCCCGTGCAGACAGAAATAATCCTCTTCGACGAGACTGAGATAAAGAGCATAATCAACTACGAACTAAACCGCGGCGGGCAGGTGTTCTTCCTCCACAACAAGGTAGAGGAACTGCCGCATATCGAGATTATCCTCCACCGCCTCGTGCCGGATGCCAGGATATGTACGGCCCATGGGCAGATGGAATCCAAGCTGCTGGAGGACAAGATGTTGGGATTTATCCGAGGAGATTACGACATACTCCTCTGCACCACCATCATCGAGAACGGGCTGGACATTCCGAACGCAAACACCATCATCATCAATCAGGCACAGAACATAGGTTTAAGTGATCTGCATCAACTGCGTGGACGTGTAGGACGCTCCAACCGGAAATCCTTCTGCTACCTGATCGTCCCTCCCCTCGCATCGGTAACGGAGGATGCCCGCAGGCGTCTGCGCGCAATCGAGGAATTCTCCGATCTTGGCAGTGGGTTCAACATCGCCATGCAGGATCTCGACATCCGCGGAGCGGGCAACCTGTTAGGAGCCGAGCAGAGCGGGTTTATGACGGATATGGGCTATGAAACCTTCCAGAAAGTCATAAATGAAGCGATGGATGAACTCGGGATAGAATCCGGTCAGACCATAAAAAGAGGTAGGGAGAAATTCCTCTCGGACTGCACTATCGAAACCGACCAGGAAGCCCTTATACCGGACGACTACATCGACATTACTTCCGAAAAAATCCGTATATACAAGCAACTCGATTCTATGGATTCAGAGAAGGATCTCGACAGGCTTGCAATGCATCTTACCGACCGCTTCGGACGTATTCCCAAGGAGGTAAACAACCTCTTCTTTGTGGTTAAGATACGCAACCTCGGTATGCGCCTCGGCTTCGAGAAAATAATCATCAAGAACGGAATGTGCATCTGCTGGTTCATCTCGCTCGAGAACTCCCCGTATTTCAAATCGGATGTATTCGAAAAGATACTCGCGACAGTGTCGTCCGGCAGTACCCCTTTCGTCCTAAAACAGTCGGACAAAAAGTTGAAGCTGGTGGCCCACGGAGTTGACGGGCTCCAAGCTTCGTGGTCGCTCTTGAATAAGTTGGGATAAATTCTTATCTTTGTAGGCTTTATTTGAATAGATAAGTGGCAAACTTACTCATAGAGGTTGGAAATACCGCACTGAAGGCTGCATGGGCCGAGGGAATGACCCTCGGCAAGGCTTACCGTTTCCAGGGTGAGAAGGTTATGGACTTCATTCTTTCCATTACCGAAAAGGAGAAACCCGAGGTTATGGCAGTTGTTTCCGCAAAGCCGATAACTTCGGCCGAGGAGGAGATTCTGCGCAAAGAATGCAGGCATCTGATGATACTCGACAGTGCACATCCCGACATTCTCCAGCGCTACGACCTCCCGGACTATCTATCCTATGACAGGGCCGCGTCGCTGCTCGCCGTACGCTATCTTTTCAAAGGTAAACCCTGTATGGTATTCGACTTCGGAACAACCCTGACCATCGACCTTACCTCAGAGGACGGGCAGTACCGTGGCGGAAACGTATCCCCCGGATTTCTCACCCGCTTCAAGGCTCTCAGCCGTTATTCCAAGTCGCTTCCGCTGATGAACATACCCGCCCGCATTCCCCGCGAGGGCAACTCTCTGGAGTCGTCGATTGAGTCCGGAGTCGTTTCGGGCATAATGTTTGAAATTGAAGGCTATATCCGCCGGCATCCGGGACACGTGGTGGTATTCACCGGTGGAGATGCCACCTATTTTGCCAAGCGCATGAAGCAGTCGCTCTTCATCGTGAGCAATCTGGTCCAGATGGGCTTGGCGCTTATAACAGACGATTATGTTGAAAAAAATATTCAATAGCGCCGTTCTTGTGACAGTCTTTATGCTGGCAGGTGTGAACACCTTCGCCCAGAGCGGGGAATACCTGTCCTATACCCCCTATTCCATTTTTGGAATCGGCGATCTGTCCTCACAAGGTTCCGCCTACAACCGCAGTATGGGCGGAGTCGGCATAGCATCGAGGAACGTCCGCTATCTGAATGCCCTCAATCCGGCGGCGGTAACCGCCAGGGATACCCTTTCCTTTATGCTGGATTTCTCGGTGTCCAACAGCAACATCCTCTTCGCTCAGGGGAATATGAATTCCGCAAGGAACATCAGCAACATCAGCAGCATGACGATTTCCTTCCCCATATGGAAAAGTCTTGCCATGATGGCTGGAATAACTCCTTACAGTTCCGGCGGATACGGATACTCTACATCGGAAACAGACCCTTCGGTAATAGCCAGGACAGGCAATATAACCTATTATGACTACGGCCAGGGCAGTATGTACAAGGTATTCTGTGCAGCGGGATACACCTTCTGGAAAAAGCTTTCGCTGGGTGCCGAAGCAGATTATATCTTCGGAAACTACGGCAAGTATTTTACAGAATCCTTCTCCCAAAGCGGAATCAATACAGCCCAGGACAGCTATCTGCTCAACCTGAATGCCTTCACCGGTAAATTCGGTGCGCAGTATGAACAGAAACTCGGCACAAAAGCAAAACTCGGGCTGGGGGCCACCTATACTCTGGGAACTGCTTTGAACGGTACGGTCCAGTACAGCCACCAGTCGGTAGGGTCCGCTGAAACGGTGGATGTGACGTCGTCTACCGATACCCTTGGAACCGGTTCCGGCGCTGTCAGGCTGGCTTCTGAGCTTGGACTCGGAGTATCGCTCAACATCGAGGACCGCATCCGCGCCGAGATCGACTATACCCTCGCCGACTGGACAGGCACAGGCATCGACAAGGTATCCGGATTTGCAAATGCGAACAGCAAGGCTCCTTTCAGCGCGGCAATTCGCCAGGGCATTCGTGCAGGCATTGAATATACTCCGGACAGATACAACGTCCGCTACTACACAAGGCGTATTTCCTACAGGGCCGGAGCATATTACAATAATGAATATTACAAGGTTGCAGGCAACGAAATCAACTCTTTCGGCATCACTTTAGGAGCAACCCTTCCTGTCAAGGAAAGTTACCTGCACAATGGTATATCCATTTCGCTGGATCTCGGACAGAGGGGAACTACAGACAGCAACCTGGTCCGCGAACGCTATATAAAGATATGCGTGGGGCTCAACCTCCACGACATATGGTTCCGGAAGTATAGATATGAATAATAACGAAAAGATGGTAGATATGAAAAAGATTGTTGTAGCATTATTGACCACAGTGATGGTTTTCGCCGGCTTCAGGGCTTCGGCGCAGGGAAAATGGGGTGCAGACAGCGCAAACTGCATCAAGTACCTCTCGTTCTATGATGACTCCTACAAGGCAAAGAATTTCGACAACGCCACTGTCAACTGGCGCAAGGCGTATGCGATCTGCCCTCACGGAGTAAGGCAGACCATGCTCACCAACGGAACGGAACTTCTCCGCAAGCTCATCGTCAAGAACAAGAACAACGCAACCTATCGCGCAGCTCTCGTCGACTCTCTTATGACCATTCATGAGGAACGTGCGAAACTCTTCCCCAAGTATGCCGTGTCCGCACTCAACAACAAGGGTGTCGACATTGTAAACTACCTCAACGGGGACGACAAGGCCGTTTATGACGGGCTCAACGACATCATCACCCGCAATGCCGAGAATACCAGGAACAGCCTCTTCATTCAGGATATGAACGTGGCTATAGAACTCTATAAGAAGGGAGTCATCTCTGCAGAGGATGTAATCAACACTTACCAGAGAAATGTCGATCTCCTCGACAAGGCTCCTGCCAAGACCCCTGCTTTGGCCGAGCAGAACCAGAAGGTAAAAACCGACCTCGAGAGCCTCTTCATCACCAGCAAAGTGGCTGAGTGTGACGATCTTATCGCCCTCTTCACTCCCCGCTATGCCGAAGGCTCCGACGACCTCGCCCTCGTGTCGAACATTGTCAAGATGCTCAGCATCACCGAGGACTGCCAGGACAACGACCTCTTCCTGAACGCAGTAACCTCTATGTACAAGCTGGATCCTTCCTACAATTCGGCATACTATCTCTACAGGCTGAATGCATCCAGGGGCAACGCCGATGCAGCCCTCAAGTATGTGGACGAGGCTATCGCCTATGAGACTTCCGACGCCTCCACCGATGCCAGCTACAGCTTCGAAGCAGCTGCGTTCTGCTTCAAGAACGGCCGTTTTGCCAAGGCTTACAACTATGCCAACAACGCTCTCTCGCTCGACGAGAGCATGGCTGGCAAGGCATATTTCCTGATGGGCCAGATTTGGGGTTCCACATCCTGCGGCGGTGACGAAATCGAGAAGCGCGCCCACTACTGGGTAGCAGTAGATTACCTCAACAAGGCCAAGGCTGCCGATGCTTCCCTGACGGAAGATGCCAACAGGGCCATCGGTTCCTACTCCATCTACTTCCCCGAGACTGCCGAAGCATTTATGTACAACGTGACCGACGGTCAGAGCTACAGGGTGGTCTGCAACGGAATGAGTGCAACCACCACCGTCCGCACCAGGAAGTAAGCCAAGGTGAAACCTGCAAGGTTCAGGATATTCAATAGCGGGATAGCTGTCGTAATTGCGGCGGCTATCCTCGTTGTTTCCTGCAAGAACAAGATGGCCCAGGCGGAGGCGCTGAACCTCGCCGATACCCCGATGCAGACTGTTGAGGATATGTTCGCCGTGCAGACGCGCAACGGTCTTGTGGTGATGAGGGTGGAGTCTTCGGTAATGGAGCGTTACGACAAGGATACCATTGCGTATGAATCCTTCCCTAAAGGGATAGCCATCTACGGCTACTCTGATGAGGGCTTGCTCGAAACTGTAATCGTTTCTGACGACGGCCGTCACATAACCCTCAAGAAGGGCCCGGGCCGCCCTGCCCCGGAAGAAATCTGGGAAGCCTTCGGCAACGTTGTCATCCACAATGTGCTCAAGCAGGAGACAATGGAAACGGATACCATCTACTGGAACCAGGCGAAAAACGAGATATACACCGACTGCTACGTCAAGATGTATTCTCCACAGGGATTCCTTCAGGGCTATGGCATGCGTTCCGACGACCACGCCCGCAACGCCATACTCCTGGAACCGTTCAATGGATATGGCTATACGGTGAAGGACAGCACGATCGTTGTGGTAGATTCCGTTAATTTTATAGGTCCTTTACTCAAAAAGTTAAGATAAAATTACTACCTTTGCAGGCTTAATTGGATTTAATAATTAAAAATATAAACTGAAATGGCGGTTCTTGAAAAAATTCGCGTTAAGTTCGGGCTTGTGATATCCATTATCATCGCACTGGCCCTTTTATCTTTCATTATAGACCCCAATACCCTTGAGTCGGCCCTGCATTCAATGTCGAGCAAATATGATGTAGGCAACATCGCAGGCAAGGCGGTTCCTTATACCGATTATCTTGAGGACGTGGAGAGGTTCACCCAGATCAACGAAATCATCACCGGATCCAGCGTACAGAACGAGCAGACCCAGCAGCAGATCCGCGACGCCGCCTGGCAGGAACTTGTGGACAAGCACATGTTCATCAAGAATGCCAAGGCCGCAGGCATCACCGTCGGCAAGGCTGAGATCGTAGACCTCACCACCGG
>CAMNAD010000016.1 GCA_946530505.1 uncultured Bacteroidales bacterium | reverse complement strand
GACGCCCTCTATGCTCTTGCCGGTGATCTGGCGCGCCCACATCAGGGCGGTGGCGAAACGGCCGATGTCGTAGGACATATGATATCCGTCGCGGGTGATGTTGTCGCCGATGAAACTCGTGCGAAGGTTCTGCACCACCGTGCCGTTGGGAATCACGAAATCGAAGTCCCCGCGGGAGAGGACCTTGGTCCTGACGGCATCCAGGATGGCGTTGTACATGGTCATCTGGTCGTTCCCGTACTTGCCGAAATCGGAATGCGAGGAGTTCCCCTGGTATGCCCAGGTCATGTGCCACATGCGCTTGGCATCCGGGCAGTTGGCCTTGACGCTCTCCACGACGGTGGAAAGATAGGGCTCGTAGCTGTCGGCGACACCGGAGAAACCGCTGGCCTGCTGCATGCTGACATAGTCCCAGTCCATCTCCTTCATCGCATTGAGAGGAGCGAAGTTGGCGGTGTTCGTCCAGCTGCCGGTCTTGTTGACGTAGTAGGTATAGGCCTTGGAATTGTCGGTGACGTTGCCGGCATGTGTCTGCAAGGTGCATCCTCCTATATAAAGGTTGCCAAGATAGATGTCCTTGTATCCAAGTTCCTGCAGGATCTGGTAGAGATACTGCATCGCGTCTACAGAGAAGCTGTTGCCTATAGCAAGTATGTAGAGCGAGCTCAACGACTTCTGCGTGACGTTGAAGGAGAGTTCCTTCTTGAATTCGGCGTTGTAAATCCTCACGGAGCCGCTGCGGCTTTTATCGCCGTTGTTGGCGGAAACCTTGAAATCGAAGCCTTCGTCCGTCCTGCTGGCGGTAATCCAGGAAGGGACGTCCGCGGCAATTTCGAGGTTGGTCGTCACGGAAACGGAGAAATCCTTCCCGGAGGCGGCGGCCTTGACGTCGGACACAGTCCCGCTGAGAACAGGCTCCTCTCCCGACTGGGAGATGGTAAGCCCGGCCGTCCTGTCGCCTGAAGTCAGTCTGATTTTGGCGGAGCGGGCATGTACGTCCCCGTTTGCGGAAACCGTGACCTGGACAGACTTCTCATCCACAGCCTTGCCTCCCATTTCCGTAACCTTCAGCCATTCTTCAGCCTCGGCGGGGACATTCATCACATACTGCACGTTCGCCTTGACAGTTGCGACATAGACTCCCCCTTCCTTGCCCACGGTGAAATGGTCCGGGTCGATGGAGAGCAGGTCTCTGGCCGTCTGGGTTACACGGACGGTGTCCTTCGCGCTGCCGCAGGTGAAAGCCACATAGGCGGCGCGGGCTTCGTATCCGTTGTTCGCCTTCACGCCCAGCAGGGCCTCGCAGCGGCCGTTGAAACCGGACGCGGGGGCAAGGCTTATCCAGTCGGCGGAGCAGACGGCCTGCCAGGGCTCAGATGCGGTGAAAACCAGTTTTACATTATCGCCTGCAACGTCGGCTTCAATGGTTTTGGAGCCTTCGAATACGATGGAGTCGCTTTCTCCCCGGGGTTCAACCGGCTGATTTTTTTCTTCGCAGGCCAGGCAGAACAGGGCGGTCGTAAGTATGAGGAAATACTTTTTCATAAACTCTCGTTCTATCTTGTTCCGAACTCGAAAACGCAGTGGCTGGTGTAGGTTTCTCCGGGCCTCAGCAGGGCCGAAGGCCATTCGGGTTTGTTGGGAGTGTCGGGGAATTTCTGGGTTTCCAGGCATACGGCGGTGCGATGTCCGTAAACGACGCCGCCCTTTCCGGTGACCGTGCCGTCCAGGAAGTTTCCGCAGTAAACCTGTATGCCGGGTTCATCGGTATAGACCTTCAATTCTATTCCGGAAACGGGCGAATAGAGGGAGGCGGCGACCACGCCGTCGTCTCCAGCCGTGTCCAGCACCCAGTTATGGTCGTAGCCGTGACCGTTGCGAAGCTGCTCATAGTCCGCATCGATGTCCTTTCCTATCGCCTTGGGGACACGGAAATCCATAGGGGTTCCCTCTACCGGCCATATCTCTCCGGTGGTCATGAAAGTGTCGTCTACCGGCGTGAAACGGGATGCATTGATATAAAGCTCATCCCCGCAGATATCATACTTGTCCGGTTCGCCGGAAAGATTGAAATATGAATGGTTGGTCATATTGACTACAGTGGGAGCATCGGTCACCGCCTCGTAGCGGATATCCAGTTTATTGTCGTCCGTCAAGGTAAACAACACCGAAGCCTCCACCTTGCCGGGGAAGCCCTGGTCGCCGTCGGGAGAGACGCGCACCAGTTTCAGGCTGTTGTCCGACAGCTCGGTTGCTTTGTAGAACTGGTACTGCCAGCCTCTGGTGCCACCGTGGAGGCAGTGCCCGAAATTATTGCGTGGCAGTTGATAATCCTTGCCGTCGATGCTGATGCGTCCGTCCTTGATGCGGTTGGCATAACGGCCGATGCTTGCACCGAAGTCGGTCTCGTTGCGCTCGGGATAGTAATCTTTGAGATCGTCGAAACCGAGCACCACATCGCGAAGCTGTCCGTCGCGGTCCGGGACCAGCAGCGAAACTATACGTCCGCCGTAATTCGTAATGCTTGCTTCCATTCCGGATGCATTGCGGATGGTGTACAACTCAGGCTCCTGCCGGCTGCAGGCCGCAAAAGCAAGAACCATTGCCACAAACAACATTTTTTTCATAACTATTTGACTCTTAATTTTCTACCTATTCTCAAAGTGGTCGAGGGAGTGATCCCGTTGAGCTTACATATGGCGTTCACCGTCGTGTGATACTTCGCCGCCAGGCCAAGCAGGGTATCTCCGGACTTGATAGTATGGTACTGGGCAGCCGCCATTTCCTTGGCAATACGTTCGGCTTCAGCCCTGTCTTCTTCCTCGGTCTTGTAAATCTCCTCTTCCTCGTCTTCAGACTCCGGATAGTACTTCGAAGAATTGGAGAGATACTTGCGTTTGAGCACGAAATACCCGTGGCGGAGTGTCCCGGTCTCGAAATCCACCAGCCACTGCGGGTCGAATGCATAGCCCTCGTAGCGAGTTTCGAAGTGCAGGTGCGGGCCGGAGGAACGGCCCGTGGAGCCGCCCAGCCCGATCACATCCCCGGCTGCAACATAATCTCCGGGCTCGACTTTGCGCGCAGAAAGATGCGCATAGCTCGTTTCCAGGCCGGATGCGTGCCGGATAACCACGATGTTGCCGTATCCCTTGTAATACATCGAGCAGCGGACGCGGCCGTCGAAAGCAGCATATACCGGCGTACCATGCTGCAGAGGCAGATCGACACCTGTATGATTCCTGCGGCGGCGCCATCCGAAAGGAGAAAAAACCTTTATCTGACGCGGGCAGCAGAAACGGCTGGCGGAGTCTGCCAGGCAGAGCGTGACCCGGTAAGGCAGGTCTTCGAGCTTGGAATTGTACGGATTCAGGACATTCTCTTTCCAGGCCTTGCGGAAGACGGCGCTGTCCGCCATCGCGGAAACATCCCGCATATAGTGCCAGGTGCCGTCATTGCAGAGGACTATCTTGATGACAGGGTCTGATGTATCGAGGGTATCATGCACGGAAGCCTTGCTGCCGGGAATCATTGATTTCACCGGCTTCCTGACCTCGCGCGGCACCAGCGACTCCGCCTCCTTGAGACTGAGATGATGCTCCTGCGCTCCCGCCGTCAATGACAGGAACGCAAGCAGCACTGTTATCACCTGCTGTTTTCCCATCTATGCCCTTTTCCCTCCGAACTGCCCTTCGATTATGGCTGCTGCTTCTGCTATCTTCTTATCCAGAAGTTCATCCGTAATTGCCTCGCAGATAAAGCGGAGATAGGGCTCGGTGTTCGAAGGACGGATGTTGAACCACCACTGCGGAAACTCCAGGCGATAGCCGTCGAAGTCCATGACCACATCGGGCTTTTCCACAGATTCGAAGTGCTTCTTCACTGCCTCCATAGCGCCGGCCTTGTCTTCCACGCGGAAATTGATCTCGCCGGAATTCTTGTATTTGGCAAGTTCGTCTATCTGCTGGCTGAAAGTCTTGCCCTGCCTCTTTAGGGCGGCGACGATGCGCAGCACGATGATGCTGGCGAGCATTCCGCTGTCGGAGTAGAAGAAGTCCTTGAAATAATAATGGCCTGCAAGTTCGCCGCCCCAGAGGCCGTCGATCTCGCGGAGTTTGGGCGCTGCGAAGGCGCGGCCGACACGCCAGGTGTGGAGTTCGGCACCGTACTGCTGCAGATACTCCCCTACCGCCTTGGAGGAACGGATTTCCTGGAGCACGCGGGGATTCTTCTCGCCTCGCTCGCCGCAGAAATACAATGCCATCATCGCGATGATCAGGTCGGGGGCCACGAAGCGTGCCTTGTCGTCGACGAACATCACGCGGTCGGCATCTCCGTCATAAATGACGCCGAGGTCGGCCCCGGACTTTGCGACAAGGTCCTTGAGAGGCTGTACGTTCTTGGGAATCAGCGGATTGGGCTCATGGTTGGGGAAGCGGCCGTCGATGGTATCGAAGAGCCACTCGGCGTTTTCGCCCTTGTAGATTTCCTTTGCAAAAAGGTTGGCCATGCCGTTGGAGAGGTCGAAGGCGATCTTGAGGTTGCTGTAGTCGCCTTTGTATTTCTTGAGGAATTCGATATAGTCCGGCTTGATGTCGATTTCCTTCACTACACCCTTGCGTGCTGCCGGAGGGGTGGGACGGCCTTCCTCGATCCATGCCTTTATCTGGCCGAGGCCGGTGTCTAAGCCGACGGGGAGGGCGTTCTCGCGGGACACCTTCATGCCGTTATACTCGGCAGGATTATGCGATGCGGTAATCTGTACCGAAGCCTTGTAGCCATAATTGGCCGTACCGAAATACACCAGAGGGGTGCTGCTGAGGCCGATGTCGTCGACGTCTGCGCCGGCATCGGTAATGCCCTTCACGAGATAGTCGTGCACCTCCGGAGAGGACACGCGGCAGTCGCGCCCTACCAGCACTTTGTCAGTTTTGAGAAGTTCAGGAAGAAAATAGCCCACCTTGTAGGCGGTATCTTTGTCGAAATCCACATTGTAGATTCCACGGATGTCGTAAGCGTGAAATGCTCCCATATTGCTTTATTAATTATGTATTTTACAAAAATAAGAATTTTTCGTAAATTTGACGTCATCAATTATACGAAGCAATGACTCACAGACTCGACCCTCACTCTCAATCGATACTCGAAGAATACCGCAGCAGACTGCCTGAATATGAAGAGATATCTTCCCGTGCGAGCAAGGAAATCAAAGAGATGCTTGCTTCTGCAGGCATTATTGTCGCGGCCGTCGAATCGAGGGTAAAAACAGAGCATTCGCTTGCTGGCAAACTCGAGCTGAAAGGGGCCAAATATTCGTCGATTGCCGACATTACCGACATCGTCGGGCTCAGGGTCATTACTTTCTATATCGACGACGTCGACAAAGTCGCATCCCTCATCGAAAGGCTTTTCGAAATCGACTGGGAAAACAGCGTCGACAAGCGAAAGCTTCACGAAATCGACAGTTTCGGCTATCTTTCACTGCATTACATCTGCAGCTACAAAGGCTCCGACATTCGTTTCGAGGTGCAGTTGCGAACCGTGCTGCAGCATGCCTGGGCCAATATGAACCACGACACCGGATACAAATCCGGCGTGGAAGTTCCCAGGGAATACCTGCGCAATCTCGGTCGCCTGGCCGGCATGCTGGAACTTGCCGACGAGCAGTTCAGCCGCATCCGTTCCGAACTTACCGACTACCGCCGCAGGGTCCAGTCTCTGGTTGCATCCGGCAATCTGGACGACGTACTGCTGGACGGCGACACCTTCCGCAGCTATCTGACTCTGGATCCATTCGGGGCCCTCAACCGCAAGATCGCGGCGGTCAACCAGGCCGAAATCCAGGAAGTATCCCTGATGCCCTATCTGTCCGTGTTCAAGAATCTTGGCTGCAAGACTCTGGGAGATATAGACCGCATCATCAAGAAGTACTCCGACGGAGCATTCCAGATCGCATGCTACCAACTCGGCCTGACCGACCTCGACATTATCGCCTCATCGCTCGGCCCTCAGGATCTCTGCATCGCCTTCCTTCTCAAGAGCGGCATAGGCAAAGCCGGCATCCGCATGCTTTTCGACGCCCTCAACGGCCCTTCGGAAGGAAACGACATGATGGCGGAGATGCTAATCGAGCAGGCGCAGGACCTGCCTTTCATGAATCAGTAAAAACAAACGATATGAAACTCAACGAACAATTCGTAATTACCATCAGCCGCGAGGTGGGTTCCGGCGGCAGGACCATAGGACGCACTCTGGCGGAGAAACTCGGCGTGCGCTTCTGCGACAAGAATCTCATCAACTCCCTGGTTGAGAAATTCGACCTTTCCGTAAAGAACATCGAGATGATCAAAGGGCAGAAGAAGAACTGGCTGGCAGACATCCTTCAGCGCGTCACCCCCGTCCCCCACGCCGGTGCCCTCGGCTCCACGGGACAGGAGTTCGCTCCTTCGGTGACCAACGACGAACTGTTCCGCGCAGAATCCGAAATCCTCAAGGAAATCGCAGCGCAGGAGTCCTGCGTGATTGCCGGGCGTTCCGGATTCTTCATCCTCAAGGACTGCCCCAACAAGCTTGACATCTTCATCCGATCCTCACTCTCCACCCGCATCGGCAGGATAATGGAAAAGCAGAACGTAAGCGAGGTAGAAGCAGAAAGGATTGTGGAGAGAGTAGACACCCAGCGCGAGAATTTCGTCCGCCGCTACACCGACACCAGCCGCTATGACGCCCGCAACTACGACCTCGTGCTCAATGTCGACGGTCTGAGCAACGAAGAAGCAGTGGAAATCATCCTCAAATACATAGAAGACTCTTCAAAGTAACATGGCCAACAGACCCCTCGACACCTCCCTGCTCGACAGGGCAATCATATTTGCAGTTAAAGCCCATGCAGGTACTGAACGCCGCGGCAAAGGTTTCCCGTACATCGTGCACCCCATGGAGGCCGTTGAAATCGTGGCCACCATGACTGCCGACCAGGAGCTTCTTGCGGCGGCAGCCCTTCACGACGTCGTTGAAGACACGGATGTCACGGTTGAAGACATCCGCGCCGCCTTCGGCGACAGAATAGCCGAGCTGGTAGCTTCGGAGAGCGACACATTCGAGGATGGGGTGAACGAGGAGGACAGTTGGCACACGCGCAAGAAGGCGGCCATAGAGAGGCTCGCACGTGCACCCCGCGATGCCAAGATGGTAGCACTCGGGGACAAACTCTCAAATATGCGCGCCATCGCCCGCGACTACGCCGTGAAAGGCGATTCCTTCTGGAACATTTTCCACACAAAGAATCCGGCCGACCACGAATGGCACTACCGCGGGCTCGCCGATTCCCTGCGTGATCTGCAGGACACATTTGCATTCAAAGAATTCGAGAATCTTATCGACCAGGTATGGAAGCACTGAAAATTTCCCTCAGCGATTACGTCCTCTCCGGCGGAGGGGCGAACGGCGAAAGCTACGACCACAAGAGCGATCCGTCCATAATGCTCAAGCTCTACTTCCCCGGCAAGATCCAGCAGCCGCTTGACGAGATGATGCTTGCCCGCAAGGTCTTCGAGCTGGGCATCCCCACTCCCGAACCGGGAGAATACGTAGTTACCGAAGACGGCCGCTACGGCATACGTTTCCACCGTATCCTTGGCAAGAAGTCATATTCCCGTGCGACAGCCGACGAGCCGGAAAAACTGGACAGCTTCGCCGCGGAATTCGCTCAGATGTGCCTCAGGCTGCACGCTACCCGCGTCGATGTTTCGCAGTTCGAAAACGTAAAAGAGCGCTACTACCGTCTGCTCGCAGAGAATCCCTTCTTCAGCACTGCCGAAAAGGATAGAATCGGCAGGTTCATTGCCGATACTCCGGACGAGCCCACCGCCATACACGGCGACCTGCAGTTCAGCAACGCCATCTTCGCCGGCGACAAACGCTATTTCATCGATCTGGGCGATTTCTGCTACGGCAACCATCTCTTCGACCTCGGAATGGTCTACGTGTGCTGCTGCCTGAGCAACGAGGAGTTCATACAAGAAACCTTCCATATGCCGAAGTCGCTCTCCACCAAGTTCTGGCAGAGTTTCGTCCCTGCCTATTTCGGAGAAGGCTCAAGCGTCAAGGAGACCGAAGAAATGATACGTCCCTATGCCGGACTCAAAACCATTATAATAGAGCGGGACACAAAGCGGCCGATGCCTGAATTCCGCGCAGCCCTCGCCTCCATTCTATGAAACTGAAAGAGACTTACAACAAATTGCTGGCAAAGCAGTCGGCCAGAGCCGGCCTGCTGCTGGTGCTCGCCGCCGCCATTACACTTGAAGCGACCGGTATAGTACAGTATCTTTTCTCCCGGAAAGGTATACGCGAAGAGGCTACCCAGCGTGCAGAAAGCCAACTGGAAGCCACCAAGCTCAAAATCATCAACATCATCGACCAGGCCGAGGCCGCCGTCCGCAACAGCGTGTGGCTCGCCCAATGGGCGCTTGCGGTTCCGGACAGCCTGTATGCCGTCTCCCGCCGGATTGTGGAGAACAATCCGGTGATAGTAGGCTCGACCATAGCCCTTGTCCCCGGATACGACAGCAGGCATCCGCTTTTCTCCCCCTATTGCTTCCAGGCACCCGGAGAAAAGGCGATAAAGGTATCAAGCCTTGCCACAGAAGGATACAACTATCCTGAGCAGGAGTGGTTCACGAAGCCGCTTGAACTAAAGGCTGGCTACTGGTCGGAGCCCTACATCGACGTAGGCGGCGGCGACATCCTGATGACCACCTATTCCGTACCTCTGTATGACAGCAACGGCAGGATTGCCGGTGTTCTCACCGCTGACATCTCCCTCGACTGGCTGACCGATCTGGTAGGGAACGTTCAGGTTTATCCCAATGCCTACAGCATGATGATCAGCCGAAGCGGACAGATCATGGTCTGCCCCGCAGAATCGCTCGTGATGCGAAGGACTGCCCAGCAGGTGATTGCTGATATGGACGACACCTCCGCATTCGCAGGTGTCAACCGTTCGATGCTCGCCGGCGAGAGCGGCAAAGCCGTCGTACGCTACAACAAGAGCACCACGCATGTCTTTTACGCCCCTGTAGAGAAAACAGGCTGGTCGATGTCCATTATGGTGCCGGATTCCGAGATTTACGGAAACATCCGCAAAATGGGTCTGGTAGTCAAGCTGCTGCAGCTGCTCGGTTTGCTGATGCTGATTCTGATTCTCAGGTCGGTCATCAAGAATCTGCTCAAATACGGAGAACTCAACGAAAGGAAAGAGCGCATCGAGAGCGAACTCCACATCGCCAGCGGCATACAGATGTCGATGATTCCCAAAATCTTCCCTCCTTTCCCGGAGAGGAAAGACCTTGATATGTCGGCGGCCATCGTACCGGCAAAGGAGGTCGGCGGCGATCTTTACGACTTCTATATCCGCGATGAGAAACTCTTCTTCTGCATAGGCGATGTCAGCGGCAAGGGCGTGCCGGCATCGCTGGTGATGGCTGTCACGAGGAGCCTCTTCCGCACAGTTTCAGCCCACGAAAGTTCTCCCCAGCGCATCATTTCCACCATGAACGATTCCATGTCGGAAGTGAACGAGAGCAATATGTTCGTAACCTTCTTCGTAGGTATACTCGACCTCACCAACGGACATCTGCGTTACTGCAATGCAGGGCACAATGCCCCCATAATCCTGACGGATACGAAGCGTCCTCTCCCCGTGGAAGCCAATCTGCCCCTCGGTGTGCTGAATGGTTTCTGCTTCAAGGACCAGGAAACCTATATGAATTACGACGACGCCATCTTCCTCTATACCGACGGCCTTACCGAAGCAGAAAACACCAATCATGAGCTCTTCGGCGAAGACAGGATGAAGAAGGTGCTCTCGACCAGACGCCCTTCCGACGGACAGATGTCCGCAATGAAGGAAGCCGTACGCGAGTTCGTGGGAGATGCGCCTCAAAGCGACGACCTCACCATGCTCTTTATCCATTTCCTCCCGGAAGACGAGACGTTCAAGACAGACCGTCACCTGATACTGCACAATGACATCCAGCAGATTCCCCAGCTGGCAGAATTCGTAGAAACCATAGCCAGCGAGAAGAAACTCGACCAGGCGACCGCGATGAACCTCAACCTTGCCCTGGAAGAAGCCGTCACCAACGTCATAATGTATGCATATCCTGAAGGCTCCGACGGCCTTGTAGACATAGAAGCCATCATACGCAAGGACAGTCTTGAATTCATTATCAGCGACAACGGGGTGCCCTTCGACCCGACCGCAGCCCCCGAAGCCGACATTACGCTCGGCGCAGAAGAGAGACGCATCGGCGGCCTGGGAATATTCCTTGTGCGCAATATAATGGACTCCGTTTCCTACGCCAGGAATGACGGGAAGAACATTCTTTCAATGACAAAAAAGATTTAAGCAATATGGAAGTAACTATCAACAGACAAGACGATAAAACCATTGTGGTATTTACCGGTCGCCTCGACACACCTTCTTCGCAGGAAGTCAGCAATGCCCTGGAACCCGTCGTTGCCGACGCCAAAGGCACTATCATTCTCGACTGCAAGGATCTTGAATATATTTCCAGCTCCGGCCTCAGAATCTTCCTCACAGTGCGCAAGGCGGCTGCTGCCCAGGGCGGCACTGTAATAGTAAAAGGGATGAACAGCTCGATCCGGAGCATCTTTATGATGACCGGATTCCTGAACCTGTTCCAGATCGAGGCGTAGGGGAAGACCCTACTTCATCTTCGACTTGTATCTTGTGGGAACTTTTCCGGCGGCAATACGCTGGAGTTTCTTCATGACCAGCTTTTTGCGTATGGGAGCCACCAGATCGGTGAACAGCACACCGTCAAGGTGGCTGAACTCGTGCTGGATCATCCGCGCTGCGAAGTTGTCGAACTCCTCCGTGTGCTTCTCCAGATTCTCGTCGTAGTACTCCACCTTTATCTTCTTGGGACGGACGACGTCGCAGTATACGCCGGGAACGCTTAGACAACCTTCGTTATAGGTACTGGTTTCCTCGCTCTGCCCGAGCACGACAGGATTGATGAAAGTGCGCTTGAAACCTTTCAGGTAATCGTAGATGTCGGCCATTACATCGCCGTCCACCACTACCACGCGCACGCTTTCCCCTATCTGGGGGGCGGCAAGGCCGCAGCCTTCGCTTTCTGCAAGCGTATCCCAGAGGTCTGTAACCAGTTGCTTGAGCTCTTCTTTCTTCCCGATGTCCGCAGGAAGCGCTTTCTCACGAAGCACGCCTGAGCCGTATAAATAAATAGGTCGTATCATTTGCTGTCTTTATTTCTGTCCAGATAGCTCTGAAGGATGATGGCTGCGCTGATTCTGTCGACCGACTCCTTCTTCCGCCTGTCGCTCTTTTTCATTCCCCCGTCTATCATTGCCCTGTGAGCAAGCACGGAAGTGAATCGCTCGTCTTCCAGTTCCACGGGGATGCCCGGGAAATGCTTTGCAAGCTGCTTAAGGAACAAGTCCACATCCGCAGCAGCTTCGGCAGGTTTGCCGTTAAGGTTCATGGGATAGCCCACCACAAAGCGAACAACAGTCTCGGATGTGGTCAATTTTTGAAGATAATCTATTATCTTTGCAGATACCACGGTTTCGAGCGGAGATGCAAAGATGCCGAGCGGGTCGCTCATCGCTACACCCACCCTTGCACGTCCGTAATCGATTCCTATCATCCTGTCCATCAGGGTGCAAATTTACGAATAATATGGGAAAAAGTAATTCCTCTGATTGGAATAAAGTGTACAGGCTCACGCTGGTGGAAGACCAGACGCACCTCCGCATCAAGTTCTGGAGATTCTCCAGAATAGGTTTTGTGCTGATAGCCATCACAGTGCTCGTGGTCGTGTCCCTGCTGTCCTGGTCCATTATATCCTTCACGCCGCTGCGCACCACCATACCCGGGTATCCGGATGCACATTTCAAGCGCGGGGCCATTGCAAATGCACTTAAAATCGATTCTCTCGAGAACGAGATGACACGCTGGGCCCTTTACGCCGGAAATCTCAGCCGCATCCTCGCAGGCGAGGAAACCCTTGGCGCCGACAGTCTTCTCTCCGCCAACCCGAAAGAGTATCTTCGCAAACTCAGCGACTCCGAAATTGCAAGAGGCGACTCCTTGCTCCGTACGAGCGTCGCAAATGCCGAGCAGTTCAGCCTTTCGGACCGCAAGCGCGAACTGCCCCTCGAGGGCCAGCACTTCTTCTCTCCTCTGAAGGGCACGGTCTCCCAGCCGTTCGACGCAGCGCTTCATCCGGCTCTCGACATCACAGCGCCGGCCGGAGCCGTAGTCAGCGCCGTGCTCGACGGCACGGTGATCTTCGCCGACTGGACGGATGCAAGCGGCTATTCCATTGCCATCCAGCACGAAAGCGGCATCATCTCATTCTACAAGCATAATCAGAAGCTCCTCCGCAAAACAGGTGACAAAGTCAGCGCCGGCACTCCGGTCGCACTCGTTGGCAGCACCGGATCCCTCACCGAAGGCGACCATCTGCACTTCGAAATCTGGCACGACGGAGAGCCCATAGATCCGGCCCGCTACTGTAAATTCTGACAACGCGTGAAAAGAAAAATTGCCATACTCGGCTCTACCGGTTCAATCGGCACCCAGACACTTGACATAGTGCGTCAGCACAAGGACCTCTTCGAGGTCGAACTCATCTCTGCCAACAACAATGCAGAGCTTCTGGTTTCCCAGGCAAGAGAGTTCGATGTCAACAATGTAGTAATCTGCAATCCGGACAAATACGGCATTGTCGCCGAAGCCCTTAAAAACAGCGGCAGCAAGGTGTTTGCCGGCATGGACAGCCTCTGTTCCCTTGCCGCTGCGGAAGATGTCGACATCGTTGTAGGCGCGATGGTGGGGTTCAGCGGCCTGCGGCCCACTCTGGCTGCCCTCGAAGCCGGCAAGATAGTCGCCCTTGCCAACAAGGAGACACTGGTCGCGGCGGGCAGCATAGTCACCCGCACGATGCGCGGGCACGGAGCCGTAATCCTGCCTGTTGATTCCGAGCATTCCGCCATCTTCCAGTGCCTGCTTGCAGCACAGGGAAATGCTGTAGAGAAAATACATCTTACAGCATCCGGCGGCCCGTTCCGCACCTGGACAAAGGATCAAATCGCAACAGCCACGGCAGCCCAGGCTCTCAAACACCCCAACTGGAGCATGGGAGCCAAGGTCACCATCGACTCCTCTACCATGATGAACAAGGGGTTCGAAGTCATAGAAGCGCGATGGCTTTTCGACATTCCCGTTGAACGGATCAAGGTCGTAGTGCATCCCGAATCCATAATCCATTCCATGGTAGAATTCGAAGACGGTGCCATCATAGCCCAGTTGGCAAGCCCGGATATGCGCGAGCCCATAGGCTTCGCACTGAGCTTCCCCAACAGGATTTCCGTGGGTAACAAGAAACTCGATTTCGGAGAACTCGCCCAGATGAGTTTCGCCAATGCCGACCTTGAGCGCTTCCCCTGCCTGGGCCTCGCATACGAAGCGATAAAACGCGGAGGAAATGCACCCTGCGCCCTTAATTCCGCCAACGAAGTTGCAGTCGCCGCCTTCCTTGAAGGGAGAATCGGATTCTACGATATCGCCCGCCTGTGCGAACGCGCACTGGATGGCTCGGATTTTGTTGTAGATCCTTCGCTCGGCGACATCTTTGCAACTCACGAAGAGACAGCGAAAAAAATCCGGGCGTACATCCGATAATGGTTTTTTTGATGAAGTTCCTGCAAGTAGTACTTGCACTCTCCATACTCATCGTAGTGCACGAATTCGGGCACTTCAGTTTTGCGAAGCTTTTCCGCATTCGCGTTGAAAAGTTTTTTCTTTTCTTCGACGCCGGAGGCACCTTCCTTTTCAGCACCAGGCGCAGCAAGTGGTTCACCCGCATCTGTCCATCTGCATTGAAATGGGAGACAGAATACGGGATAGGCTGGCTCCCGCTAGGGGGATACTGCAAGATAGCCGGCATGATCGACGAGAGTATGGATATGGAACAGATGAAGCGCGAACCCCGGGACTGGGAATTCCGTTCGCACAATCCCTGGCAACGCCTGTTGGTAATGGCCGGCGGGGTTCTCTACAATTTTATCTTCGCCATTCTGGCATTCAGCCTCATCATGGCCATCTGGGGGCAGAGCTACATCCCCAATGAAGGCTCCAGGATCTACCCCAACGCCCTTGCGCAGGAAATGGGTTTCCGCGCCGGCGATGAAATACTCTCATTCGACGACTATGTTCCGGAGAACTTCGGGATGCTGCAGGCAGACCTGGCCCGCAGGAAAGTGCGCCAGGCCCACATACTGCGCGACGGCGACACCCTGACCCTCTATGTAGACGGTGCGATGCTGGGCGAGGTGCTCAACTCCCCTCTGATGTTCGACCTGGCCATTCCTTTCTGCATAGATTCCGTAGCGGCGGACGGGGTGAATGCCGGCAGCGGCCTGCTAAAAGGAGATGTCATCTGCGCCATCGACTCCCAGGAAGTCAGTTTCCTGCAGGACGGACGGAAGATATTTTCCGAAAAGCCGGGGCAGACGGTTGAAGCCCGCATCCTCAGGGGCGGCGCTACCCTTACCATCCCTCTGCAGATCGACAGCATCGGCCGCATCGGCGTCTATATGAAGAACCCGCAGATACGCACGCAGAAGTATCACGGAATGCAGGCGCTCTCCGCAGGGCTCAAGTTTACCGGCAGCACCATAGGCGGATATCTCAGAGACCTTCGCCTGCTGGCTACTCCGTCCTCAGGGGCATACAAGTCGGTCGGCAGTTTCATCGCCATCGGGCAGGTATTCCCTGCGGCCTGGGACTGGTACCAGTTCGTATTCCTGCTCGGCCTGTTCTCCATTATGCTCGGGGTCATGAATCTCCTGCCCATTCCCGGCCTGGACGGTGGGCACATTGTGTTCACACTGTTCGAAATAGTCACCGGCCGCAAGCCGTCCGACCGCTTTATGGCAGCAGCCCAGATGGTGGGAATGGTTCTCCTGCTGGGGCTGATGCTGCTTGCATTCGGCAACGATATAGGAAGATTAATACGTTAAAACCATATGAAAAGAATCATTATTATCCTTTCCGCCATCCTGGCCCTCGTTTCGTGCGGTGGCAAGCAAAAGGCCCTGCTCCCCAACGTGAGCGGCAAGGCCGGCGAAATCCTGGTCGTTATCGAGAAAAACGACTGGGAAGGTGCGGTGGGCAATGCCACCCGGGATCTGCTCGCAAGCGACTGCCCCTGGTTTCTGATGCGTGAGCCCCTCTACTCCCTATCCAATGTGACCCACGGCGGATTTGCCGATATCTTCAAAGTGCATCGCAACATTGTGTTTTTCGATATCGATCCCCAGGTAGCGAACACGGGTGTCAAGTATCTGCAGAATATCTGGGCTGCCCCCCAGGCCGTTGTCAACATATCCGCCCCCGATGCGCAGACCGCTGCCGAACTGATCCAGAGCGAAGGTGCAAAGATTGTGTCTTTCATCGAACAGGCGGAGCGCGACAGGGTGATACGCAATACCATGCGCTACGAAGAGAAGGATCTTGCCGTAATGGTGGCCGATATCTTCGGAGGATGCCTGCACTTCCCTACCGGATATCAGTTCAAGAAGAAGACATCCGACTTTATATGGATAGCCGACGAAAAGCAGTATACGATTCAGGGCGTTTTCGTTTATCGCTACCCCGCTCTGGGCACAAAGGGAGACTTCAGCAAAGCCAACATCATCGCACACCGCAACGAGGTGCTTCGCAACAATGTACCGGGAATGTTCGAGAACACCTATATGACCACCGGCACCCTTCCGGAGCCTTCTGTCGAGTATATCAAGTATCAGGGACGCAGTTTTGCACAGACACGTGGATACTGGGAAGTCGCCAATGATTATATGGGCGGTCCCTTCGTTTCGCATTCATTCTACAGCCCCGACGGAATATATGTGATTGTCTGCGACGCCTTTGTATATGCGCCAAAATTTGACAAGCGTCAGTACCTCCGTCAGGTGGAGTCTTTGCTCTATTCCTGGGAGTGGAAAGAAAAAAGCGAAGAAAATTAGTTGCGGAATAAAATAATTATTCTTACCTTTGCACTCCTTTGAAATGCTGGTGGGTTCGTATAACGGTTAGTACTCAGGATTTTCATTCCTGCAATAGGAGTTCGATTCTCCTACCCACTACTGAAAATTATAAAAAAGTATAACAATGGCAAACAACGCATCAGCAGAGAAAGCCAATCGCCAAGGCGAGAGGCGGAAATTGCATAACAGGTATTATGCAAAGACTACCAGGAATGCCATCCGTGCAATCCGTACAACAACCGATAAGAAAGCAGCAGAAGCAGAGGCTCCCAAGGTTTATGCTATGATCGACAAACTTGCTAAGCAGGGTGTCATCCACAAGAACAAGGCTTCTAATCTCAAGAGCGGTATCGCGCTGTACATTAACAAGCTTTCTTAATTCAAACAGGGCGCGGCTGAGTCCGCGCCTTTTTTCGAGAAGTAGCGCAGTTGGTAGCGCACCACGTTCGGGACGTGGGGGTCGG
>CAMNAD010000015.1 GCA_946530505.1 uncultured Bacteroidales bacterium | reverse complement strand
GTCGAACTTGGAGCCGGTGGCGGCGTTGGAGGCCTTGATATAGTCCTTGATGAAGTCCCTCTTCTTGCGGAGGTCCTTGCCGTCGTCGAACTTCTGGATATACTCCAGGGCGGCTTTCTTGTTGATGGACATCAGGGAATCTACCACTTGCCGGCGGATCTCCTGACTCGTCATGTTGTTATAGATATAAAGGTTGTCGGTAATGGAAACAACGACCTCTTCCGGGCAGCGCTGGCCCGTAGATTTGTAGGTCTGGCGAATACCTTTCTTCAATTTCTCGAGATCGAACTCTTCAACGGATCCATTTGTTTTCCTGACGTCCATAAAATCAATAGGTTATAAGGTTTTATAAAAGTAATAGTCCTGGTTTGGGGCAAAAAATTCCGAGTTGCGTTCACAACCCGAATCATAATTTTAGCGTCCTTTTCGCTAACAAAGTTAATAAAAGAGGATGCACTTTGTCAATGCATCCTCAAGAAAAGTTATCAACAGTTAACTAACAACCGTGTTCCTAACGCACTGGAACAGCCTCCAGCACTGCAACGAGGAAATCCCATGCCTTCTGAACCGAAGGAATGAAGCAGCGTTCGTCGGGAGAATGGGGGCTCTTAAGGGTGGGGCCGAAGGAAATCATGTCGAGACCAGGATAGATGCCTCCGATAATGCCGCATTCAAGCCCGGCATGTATCGCCATGACCTCCGGCTCCTTGCCGTAAAGCTTCTTGTAGGACTCCTTCATCACCTTGAGTATCTGGCTCTTGTCGTCCGGAGCCCAGCCGGAATATGCACCCACGAAACGGGTGGCGATGCCGGCATTGTTCAGCACGGCGGCTATCTTGCGGGAAAGGGCGACCTTCGCGCTGTCGATAAAGCTTCGCATGAGAGTGACTACCGAGACTTTGCCGTCGGCAATCTTGACGATGGCGAGGTTGTTGGAGGTTTCCACGGTGCCGGGCATGGTCTGGGACATGCGCTCCACTCCATCGGGGCAGGCAAGAACGGCGTTGATCAGCTTGCGGGCCTCGTCTTCTTTCACATAGCCCTTGCGGACGTCGGTCGGGACGAAGAGGATCTTCATGTCGGGATCGGTATGGCGGAATTCGTCGAAAATCTCGCGGCCGGCCTTCTTGACTACGCGCGCCACCTTTGCAGGATCCTTTACATAAAGCAGGGCTTCTGCTTCGCGGGGGATGGCGTTGCGCATGTTGCCTCCGGCAAACTCGACGAGCTTGGAATCGGTCCTGGCGAGGATCTGGTCGACAAGGCGGGCGGCGATGCGGTTGGCATTCGCACGGCAGAGGATGATGTCCATGCCGGAATGCCCTCCCTGGCAACCCTTGACCTGCAGGGAATAAGCCTCGTAGCCTGCGGGACGGCGGACCTTAGTGTAGCGGCCGCTTCCTTCGGTGTCCATACCTCCGGCACAGCCAACATAAAGCTCACCTTCGGTCTCGGAGTCGAGGTTGATGAGGATTTCTCCCTTGAGAACACCGGGCTGGAGTTTGTTGGCCCCGGTCATTCCGGTTTCTTCGTCGTAGGTGACAAGCACCTCGACGGGGCCGTGCTTGAGGTCTTTGCTCTCGGCGACGGCCATCGCCATGGCTACACCCATTCCGTCGTCGGCGCCGAGCGTAGTGCCCTTTGCCTTTACCCACTCGCCGTCAATCCATGTTTCGATGGGGTCGGTCAGAAAATCATGCTCTACGTCTCCCCTCTTCTGCGGCACCATATCCATGTGGCCCTGGAGGATGACGGTCTTGCGGTTCTCGTAGCCGGGAGTTGCGGGAATCTTCATTATAACGTTTCCGGTAGCGTCTGCAAAGGTTTCCACACCATGCTCTTTTCCCCACTTCAGGAGAAATGCGCGCACCTTCTCTTCATGCTTCGAAGGACGGGGCTGACGGGTAAGCTGGTAGAAATTGTTCCAGACGTTTGCAGGTTTCAGATTACGAATATCAGACATAGTATTATCGTTTATTTGGTTTTGAATATCGGGTAAGCGGCGATTATGCCGAGCTGATAGACGGGCACGCGGGTCTGCAGGAGGGTGGAGATGCCGTCGGTAAGACGGACGCCGCACACCGCGGGAATGCGGTAGTTGATCACCTGCACCGGCTTGGACTTGCTGTCGACGGCCGGGGCCGGAGCCACGTCTTCGACCGTAAGTTGCACGAAGTAAGGCTTGCCGGACACATTGTCGGCAGGAACCAGGCCTTCTTCATCGGAAAGGCGGAAGGCTACGTAGGTCTGATTCTTCCCAGAAACGGGAATCACCTCGAAGGAAGCCGATTGAGAGCCATATTCGCTATAGCCGGTGAAAAGGGTCAGGTAATCCTGCTCAAGTTTGTTGAGCGCATCGATAGTGGCTTTCATCGCCTCGCCGCTGTAGGTTGCATCGGTATCTCCGACAAGAATCTTGTACTTGTTTTCGCGTATCTCGAAAATCTTGTCGGCCACTTCCTTGGCCTTGACTTCGGTAGTCTTCTCCACTATAACCTGCTGACGTACAGCGTGATTGTCGGCCTCGTAGAGAGTATTTGTGCGTTCGGTGAGGTTGGATGGAATACCCTTGTCGGAGAATCCCGTACCCTTCCCTACCGGATACTTCCAGCCTTTGTCGGCAGCGTATGCCCCGGCAGGGCCGGAGACCAGGCCCTGGCTTGTCAGCTGTAGATACACAGGCTGGCTCTGGGCGTTGACCTGGTAGGTAAAACGCCGGCTCTGGTCCGCCTCGACTGCCGGCACCATCTTGACGGAGGTTACTGTATAGGTCACCCTGTCGTACAGTTCGGCATCGATCCCAAGATATTTCCGGGCGTAGCGGGCATACGGTCCGGCAAAGAAACTCTCTTTCTGTGCATCCACGTTGAAGACCAGCACGGTCTGGGGCAGGGAATACGAAACGGTCCCCTGAGCCTTTCCGGAGAGGGAAAGCAGCAGGGCGGCGGCTATGATAAAACACTTTTTCATATCATTTCCAACGTTTGTGAGTCCAGAGATAGTTCCAGGGCTGAGCCTTGATATCTTTCTCCAGCTCTGCGTAATACATTTCCATGATGCTCTCCGGAGTATGTTCCGCTGCATTGCTGCAGATAGGTACGAACTCCACGCTGTAGCGTCCTGGGCCTGCATCTTTCCAGCGGAGATAACTCACGCTCATGGCGAACTTGCATGCAAGGGCGGCCCCGCCCGTCATCGCCAGTGTTTCCTGGTTCAGGAAAGTCCCGACGTTGTGCTTGGTCGCAATGCCGTAGGGGTACTGGTCCGTAGGGAAGATGTATACAAATTTTTCCTTGCGGTGGGTAATGGCAAAACGGAACACTTCCGTAGCCTCGAGATAGCCGTCGAATCCTGTATCCTTGATGGAGTTGCAGCGGTTGTCCGCTATCACGCGGTCCCACAGTCTGCTCTTGAGCCTGCGGTAGACCACTCCTATTTCGGAGAAGTCCGATGCCAGAGGTACATCCTTCTTGTGATTGTAGCTGAACCATCCTCCGAGAAGTTCCCAGTTGCCGGCATGGCTCGTGAGCACCATCATGTTGGTGCTGTTGGCGTACACCTCGTTGAAGACCTCCGGATTTTCGATATCCACTATGTGAGAGTCATTCAAACGCCTGCGGCCATTCGCGTTCTTGCATCCTCCGAACCAGATGGCCTCGGCCACCAGGCGCCCGAGATGGTCGTAGCACTGTTTGGAAAGGGCCTGAAGCTGCTTGTATTTCAATTCCGGGAAGCTGCGAGCAAGATTGATCATCACCACATTCCTGCGATAATGCATCACATCCCTGAGGAACCACGAAAAAAAGCGCGCCCATCCCAGATGGAATCTGAGCGGAAGCCGGGCAATCAGGCCGAGAAGAAATTCGACCAATACAACACCCACGGTTCTTTTCTCCTGTTGCATAATTCACAAATATAGCCAAAATCGGCAAAAAGCGCAGCTATTCTCCTCCATTTTTATTATATTTGTAAGAATTTGGAAACTAATTAACGATTCAAAATATGTTCAAAGGTCAACCCAAAGGTCTCTTCGCCCTCGCCCTCGCCAACACCGGCGAGCGCTTCGGCTACTACACCATGCTGGCCATCTTCCTGCTCTTCCTGCAGGCCAAGTTCGGCTTCTCAGCAGCTGCAGCCGGCCAGTTCTACGCCATTTTCCTGGCGGCTGTGTATTTCATGCCCGTAATCGGCGGCTGGCTCGCCGACAAGATCGGCTTCGGCAAGTGTGTCATCACCGGCGTATGCGTGATGTTCCTCGGATATCTCTGCCTCGCCATCCCTACCGATGCCTTTGCCGCCCGCGGCTTCGCACTGGCCTTGATGATAGGAGCGCTGCTGCTGATCGCTGTGGGTACCGGTCTCTTCAAGGGCAACCTGCAGGTGCTTGTGGGCAATCTCTACGATGATCCGAAGTATTCGGCCAAGCGTGATTCCGCCTTCAGCCTCTTCTACATGGCCATCAACATAGGCGCCATGTTCGCCCCTACCGCCGCCACCGCCCTCACCAACAGGCATCTCGCAAGCGCAGGACTCATCTACAAGGCGGACATCCCGTCCCTCGCACACCAGTATCTCGGCGGCACCCTGGCAGATCCCGGCATCCTCGAAGGCCTCAAGGCCGCCATGCCCGGGGCAGATATCGCCGGGATGGACCTCGGAACCTTCAGCCAGTACTACATCAACCATCTTTCCACCGCTTACAACCTCGGATTCGCAGTGGCATGCGTATCTCTGATAGTATCCATCGCCATCTATCTGGGCTGCCGCAGCTGGTTCAAGCACGCTGACGTCAATGCCAAGCAGGCCAAGTCCGGCGAGGGCGCTCCCGTGCAGGAACTCACTCCCAAGCAGACCAAGGACCGCATCACCGCCCTCATATGGGTATTCGCAGTGGTTATCTTCTTCTGGATGGCATTCCACCAGAACGGATCATCCCTCACCTACTTCGCACGCGACTACACCCAGAGCACGGTAGAAGGCCCTCTCAAGATAGGATTCAACATCTGGGCCCTGGCCCTGATAGCCGTGTCGGTGTACACCCTCTTCAGCACTTTCCAGTCCGAAACCAGCAAGGGCAAGGGCATCAGCGCCATTGTCACCGCCGCGCTCTGGATCGGCGCATACGCACTGTACAAGGGAATGGATCCCCAGATCCACATCCTTCCCCAGCAGTTCCAGCAGTTCAATCCCTTCTTCGTGGTAGCGCTCACGCCTATATCCATGGCAATCTTTGCAGCTCTTGCAGCCAAGGGCAAGGAGCCTTCCGCCCCCAAGAAGATCGGCCTGGGAATGTTCGTCGCAGCAGTTGGATACCTCATCATGCTGGCGGCATCAAAGGGGCAGCCCGCTCCTTCAGAGCTTGTCAGCGTAGGCGGCGTTTCGCCCGATCCCGTTGTGCCCACCTATCTGATTTCCACTTATCTGGTGCTGACTTTCGCCGAACTGCTGCTCTCCCCTATGGGCATTTCGTTCGTTTCGAAGGTCGCTCCTCCCAAGTACAAGGGCCTTATGATGGGTCTGTGGTTCGCTGCCACAGCAGTGGGCAACTACCTCAGTTCCATCCCCTCCATGCTCTGGAACAATGTACCCCTCTGGGTCAACTGGAGCGTACTGATGGCCCTCTGCATCATTTCCGGACTCGTGATGTTCTCGATGCTCCGCAAACTCGAGGCAGCCACAGCTTAAAAACTTATGGACCAGCAGATTGCAGATAAACTTGTCGCCTGGGCGGAACGCTACAACAATCCCCGTTACTTCGAGGAGGATCCCATAGCGTTCCCCCGCCGCTTTTTCAATATGATGACCACCATTCAGCCTGTCCTCGGCTTTGAGGGCGGCGAATGGCGGCCTTCGCTTCAGGACGTTGAGATTTCTGCGGTCTTCGCGGCTCACTTCGCCTGGGGGCGCAGGGCGATGATCGTGCGCGACTGCAGCCGGCTCTTCGACGAGATGATGTGGCGGCCCTACGACTATGTAATGGCCGGAGACTGGCGAAGCGACAACACCTCCATCCACCGTACGGTGAAATGGAGCGAGGTCGCTGCCATCTGCCGGCGTCTGCGCGATTTTTATACAACGAACAGTTCGCTTGAGTCGCTGACCGCCGAGCAGACCCGCGTGCAGATTTTCGGCCAGAAAGATGATCCCAAGGCCGCCAACAAGAAGATCTGGATGATGCGCCGTTGGATGATACGCGACGACGGGCGGGTAGATCTCGGTCTGTGGAAGAACTCCGACAAGCGCGACCTGGTAATCCCACTTGATGTCCACGTGTACCGGCAGGCCACCGAACTGGGGCTTACGAAGCGCAGGGCCAAAGACATAGTCACGGCCCGCGACATCACGGATTCGTTCCGCGAGATTTTCCCGGACGATCCCGCGAAGGGCGATTTTGCGCTCTTCGGATATGGAGTGAATTCGAATGCCTAGAATGTATATAATCTCCGGGTGCAACGGCTCCGGAAAGACAACGGCCTCCTATACCCTCCTTCCGGAGATGCTGGAGTGCAACCAGTTCGTGAACTCCGACGAATTCGCGAAGAGCCTTTCGCCGTTCAATCCGTCCGAAGCCTCCGTTTCGGCAAGCCGCTACATGCTCCAGAAGATATATTACCTGCTTGGCAACCATATGGACTTCTGCGTGGAAACCACCCTCGCCACGCGTTCACTCATGGGAATCATCAACGACGCGAAGTCCAGGGGATACACCATCAGCATCCTTTATTTCTGGCTCAAATCGCCCGAACTTGCGATTGCCAGGGTAAAAAGCAGGGTGGAAGCAGGTGGGCACAACATCCCTGAGAACGTAGTGCGCCGCCGCTATTATATGGGGCTCAACTACTTTTTCGAGACCTATGCTCCTGTCTGCGACCGCTGGCTGCTTGCAGACAATTCGGTCAGTCCTTTCATCGTTGTAGCCGAGGGTTCTCCATCGGGGATTAAGGTAAAGGACAAGGAAAGGTACGATACAATTTTGCATCTGGCATATCCTGATGAAAACGAAGAATGACTATCTGAACGCTTTCGGCGTATCCCTTGAGCAGATGCAGGCCCTCGTAGGCGAAGGGCTCCGCAGCGGCGGGCACTGGTGCGACCTCTTTTTCGAGGACACCTCCTACAGCGAACTGATGCTTCGCGACGGGGAGGTCAGCGCCGGTGGTTCACACATCGATTACGGTTGCGGGATACGCGTGCTTTGTGGAGAGAAGACCGGCTATGCGTACTCCGAGAGCACATCATACCCGGCCTTGCTCGCCGCCGCCCGCAGTGCCTCGTCCATTTCGGTGGCGGCTAAATCATTGACAATCAATCAGAAGAGCCCCTATGCCTTCCGTCAAAACCCGGAAGGCATCACCCCTCATTCACCTGACAATAAGGCACTTGAGCGCCACTTCTACCCCATGCGCGAAGACTGGCGCGAGGCTGATGCAGCCCGGTTTGTGCCGGTCCTGCGAAAGCTGGAAAGCCGCATCCGGGCCAAGGACAGCAGCGTTCACAAGGTCATAGCGATGCTCAGCGCACAGGTGAGCGACATCATGATGTACAATTCCCTGGGCGAACTCACGACCGACACCCGCCCGGTGGGCAGCATCTCGGTTACGGTCATCTTCGTCCGCGGAGACAGAACCGAGATGAACAACGCCTCCCGGAGTTTCCGCGCCGGGGTGGAGATGATCAGCGATGCCCTGTTGGAAGAGCTTGCAACAAACGTTACGGTCGGGATGGACGAGCGTTTCGAAGCACGCCGTCCGAAAGGCGGAAAGATGCCGGTAGTGATGGCAGCCGGTGCATCCGGAATTCTTCTGCACGAAGCCATGGGACATGCTTTCGAAGCGGATTTCAACCGCAAGGGACAGAGCATCTTCGCCGACAAGATGGGGAAAAAAGTGGCCTCGAAGGGCATCAACATTCTGGACGATGCCACCATCCCAGGCAACCGCGGCTCGCTCAACATCGACGACGAGGGCGTGCCCGGACAAAAGACCTACATGGTGCAGGACGGAATCCTGACGAGTTACCTGCACGACCGCATCAGCGCCGCATACTATAACGTAGATCCTACAGGCAACGGGCGCCGCGAATCCTTCCGCTACAATCCCATCCCGCGCATGCGCTGCACTTATATGGAAAGCGGGAATGACGGCAGCGTGGAGGACCTCATCGCCGGAGTGAAGAAAGGAATCTTCGTAGACCAGTTCAGCAACGGCGAGGTAAAGATAGGCGAAGGAGATTTTACCTTCTACGTAAAAAGCGGGCGCCTGATCGAAAACGGTCGGCTGACCATGCCGGTCAAGGACATCAACATAGTAGGTAACGGACCGAAGGCTCTGGCAGACATAGTGGCGGTGGCCTCAGACCTGAAAATTGACGACAGCACCTGGACCTGCGGCAAGGAGCAGAGCGCCCTTGTGAGTTGTGGCATTCCAAGCGTGCTGGTGAATAAGCTTACCGTAGGAGGAGACTGACATGCTGGAGAAAGAAGAGAAACAACTGACCAGGGACTGCCTGGCGATGGCGCTGGAAGCAGGGGCGGCAAAGGCCCGTGCGAGTCTCAGCAAGAATACCATGAACATCGTGGCCACTCTTGACGGGGAGGTGGACAAGGTTACCAGTTGTCTGGACCGCAGCATCAGTCTGAATCTTTTCGTGGACGGCCGGTACGGCACTTTCTCCTCAAACAAACTCGACAGGGAGTCACTGCGCACCTTCATCGGCAAGGCAGTTGGCACCACGAGGATGCTTGCCGCAGATACCTGTCGGGACTTGCCGGATCCAGCGCGTACCGCAAAAGACGCCTCGAAAGGTAACGAGCTCGGTATATGCGATTCCGCCTGGAGCAGTGTCACTCCGGATCAACGGATTGCTTTTGCGCTGGAAAACAGTGCTTCTTCCGTGAAGCCAGGGAGGAGTTGCTCCTCCGTCTCGCTACCGCCACACACGAGGCCCGCTCAAAAAACTTCGCAGGAGGAGCACGTCCTCCCCGTCGCCGCCAAGGGCTGGAAGCTGATTTCGGAAGAAGGAGAGTATTCTGATTCGCAATACTACAATTATGTAGTCGACACGCAGGGGCTGGAAGTGCTGCACAGCGAAACATCATTCGAGTTCTTCACCGAACTCACCATACAGGATTCCAAGGGACACAAATACAGCGGAGGATGGTGGGAAGCCGCTCCCCTGCTGAAGGATTTCCATCCTGAGAAGGTCGCCCCGGCGGCTCTGCAGGAGGCCGTGATGCAGATAGGTCCCCAGTCCTGCCCCAGCGGAAAGTACCGTGCCGTCATCGACAGCGAAGTGTCGCAGAAGGTTCTGAATCCCATCCTTAATGCCCTGAATGCCTTCAATATCCAGCAGAAGAATTCCTTCCTGACGGAGACTCTCGGCAAGCAGGTCTTTCCTGCCGGGCTCGACATAATGGACATGCCGCGCATCCCAGGGGAAGCCTGCGGAAAGATGTTTGATTCGGAGGGTGTGGCGACATCCGACCATTACATAGTAAAAGACGGTGTCGTGAAGGAATATTTCGTAAATACATACATGTCGAACAAACTCGGCATTGCGCCCACAATCGAAGATGCTACCAGGCCTTACATTCCAGTATTCTGGAAGAACGGTATCCGGAGGAGCGACGGCGCTGCCGCAATCCCTGCGAAGGCAGATCGCCAATGCCTGATGGAAGCCTGCGGAGACGGGATATTGATTACGGATTTTTGCGGCGGGAACAGCAATCCGGCTACGGGAGACTTTTCGTATGCGATACAGGGTTATCGTTTCAAGGATGGCAAGATTTTGCATCCGGTGCGTGAGATGCTGATTACGGGCAACATCGTTACACTTTGGTCGGGGCTCCTCGCGGCCGGCGATGACGCCCGCCGCTGCCGCGCCAAGCTCACCCCCACCCTGGCGTTCGACAACGTCGACTTCAGCGGATAGCTGCAGTCCGTATGCAAAATGCCCGGTTTTGCATACAAGTCGGGCAATTCGGTGGGAGATGTATGCAAAAAGGGCTGTTTTGCATACAAGCCGGGCGATTCAGTGGGAGATGTATGCAAAAAGGGCCGTTTTGCATACAAGTCGGGCGATTCGGTGGGAGATGTATGCAAAAAGGGCCGATTTGCATACAGGTCGGGCGATTCGAAGGGAGATGTATGCAAAAAGGGCTGTTTTGCATACGGAAGGATGGAATATGAAGGAAATAATGATAAGAGATACAAGAATATGAAAATTGAAAAGAACAAAGTAGTGGCAGTGGGATACTGCCTGACAGTAGAAGGAAAGCAGGTGGACAAATCGCCCGAGGGGCAGCCCCTTGAGTACATCCATGGCACACATATGATGATAGCCGGATTCGAGAAAGGCCTCGAGGGCCATGAACCCGGCGAAAAATTCAGCATCACCGTCAGTCCCGAAGAAGGCTACGGCACCGTCAATCCCCAGCTGAAATTCGACATCCCTAAATCTTCCTTCGAAGTGGGCGGCGTCCTCCGCGAGGACCTTCTCAAGATCGGAACAATAGTGCCGATGTTCAACCAGAACGGACAGGTCGTCCAGGGCACAGTAGCCGAAGTGAAGGAAAACACCGTCACCATGGACTTCAACCACCAACTCGCAGGCAAGACCCTCAACTTCGACGTAGAAGTGGTTTCCGTGCGCGACGCAACCAAGAAGGAACTGGATGAAGGCCTCCACGGCGAGTATCTCCCTCTCGAAGAGGAGGAGCATCACTGCTGCCACGGCAAAGGCAATTGCCATAAGCACGAGAGCGAAGGATGCCACAAAGAAGATGGCGAATGCTGCCACAAGGGCGATGGCGAATGCTGCAAGGACAAAGAATAGAAAATGAGAACAGCTGTAGTCGTACTTAACTGGAACACAAAGGATTACCTCAGGGCATTCATCCCCGGGCTGCTGCATTCGTGCCAGCAGGCCGGAGCCGAACTGATTGTTGCGGACAGCGGCTCCACCGACGGAAGCATTGAAGTCCTGGATAACGAGTTCCCCGAAGTACAGGCTATCTGCCTGGGAGAGAATCTTGGCTTCACAGGAGGGTATAACCGGGCCTTTGAAATAGAAGGGTACGATTACTTCGTGATGATAAACTCCGACATAGAAGTCGAAGACGGGTGGCTGGAGCCGCTCATTCAATGGATGGAGAAACATCCTGAGTGCGGTATCTGCGGGCCTAAACTCCACGGCCTGCTGAGGAATCCGGACCCGGGCGCTCCCGAACCTTACATCCGCAGTTCCCGTTTTGAATATGCAGGGGCGGCGGGAGGTCTGCTGGATGCCATGGGATTCCCCTACTGCCGCGGCCGCGTGCATCACAAAGTGGAGGAAGACCGGGGACAGTACGACGACGCCCATCCGGACGTCCTGTGGGTCACCGGTGCCTGTCTTCTCATCCGCTCCAGTTTATGGAAGCAGTTGGGAGGGCTGGACGACCGTTTCTTCGCCCATATGGAGGAGATCGACCTCTGCTGGAGGGCACAGCTGGCAGGATGGAAGGTGAACGTGGTGCCGCAGTCGACGGTATGGCATCTTGGCGGCGGGACACTGCCCCCGGCATCTCCGTTCAAACTCAAACTGAATTTCCGGAACAACCTCCTGACGCTGGAGAAGAATCTTCCCGGAACATACATTACACAGGGTTGCAGCCCGGAAAAAGCCGCACGAAAGGCCGCACGCTTCCTGCGCATGCGCGTATTTTTGGATAATTGTGCAAGAATTGCTTATTTTTGCACAGGCAAGCCCGAACTCGCAAAGGCGGTGCGGGACGCCCACAGAGAGTGGAAGGAACTGCGCAGGCTGAACCGTTCCAAGCCGACACCGGCGGAAGGAGCCAGAGTCGCAGGCCTCACCAGGAAATTGATTATATTATGACACGGCCATGAGAATAGTTATTCAAGGAGCAGGAGCCGTCGGCTCGCACCTGGCAAAGATGCTCAGGGCGGAAGGCAACGACATAACGATCATCGACGACGATGACGCCCGTCTTTCGAAACTCACTTCGTCCATAGACGCAAGGGCTGTCCAGGGCAACCCTTCATCGACCCTGATACTCAAAAAAGCCGGTGTCGACAAGTGCGACCTCTTTATCGCAGTATATCCCTCCACACAACAGGAGACGAACATCGTCGGCGCTCTTCTGGCAAAACGCCTTGGAGCCGCCAAAGTACTTGCCAGGGTAAATGACGAAGAGTATCTCGCCCCTGACAACAAACTGATGTTCAACGAGCTTGGCATAGAATTACTGTTCTACCCCGAGCGCATCGCTGCCGACGAAATCGTATCCCAACTCAAGCGTACCACCTCTTCCGAAACAATGGAATTCGCCCGCGGGCAGTTGCAGATTTCCCTTTTCAAACTGGACGAGAACTCTCCCCTGCTCGATCTGAAACTCTCCGAATTCATGCAGCAACTCAGCAAGGAAGAAAGCGAACAGTTCCGCATCATCGCCATCTCCAGAGGCAACAACACCATCATCCCCGGCCCCGATACCGTTTTCCAGTACAACGACATGGTGTTCACCTTCTCCCGCCAGGAAGGAGTGAGCCTGCTTGTAAAGTATTTCGGGCAGAGCACCTTGCAGGTTCAAAAGGTGATGATCGTCGGAGGAAACGAAATTGCGGCCATGCTCGCAGCCGAACTGCATATGCTCGGGATAGAAGTGAAACTCATCGAAATCGACCACGAGCGCTGCCTTAAACTTACCGAGAAACTCGACGACGACATAGAGGTCGTAAACGGCGACGGGCGCAACTCCGACCTCCTATACGACGAGGGCATCAATGAATGTGAAGCCTTCGTCGCACTTACCGGAAGCGACGAGACCAACGTCCTGACATGCGTGGTTGCAAAGAAGATGGGCGTCCCCCGCACAGTTGCCGAAGTAGAGAATACAGAATACATACGCCTGGCCGAAGAGATGGGTGTTGACTGCGTCATCAACAAGAAACTGATTACCGCAGCCAATATCTACCGTTTCACCTTGGGCGGAAAGGCCAGATTCGTCAAATACATGCGCGGCTCCAACGCCGAGGTCATCGAGTACACCGTAGAGGAAGGCAGCCCGATAACCAGAAAACCCATCAAGGACATTTCTTTCCCACACGGCGCTATAATCGGTGGCGTACTGCGGGGTGCAGATGCTTTCATAGCTGTCGGCAACACTCAGATACAGGCCGGCGACCGCATTGCCGTCTTCGCCCTTCCGGACAGCGTCAAAGCCATAGACAAACTGTTCAGATAATGCGAATTACAGTTTCTGTATTCTGCTTTTTCCTCGCGCTTGCCTCCTGCTCGCGCACGGAGCAGGTTCATGTGTATCCCACAGATGATTTATACGAAGCCGTATCTCTTGCCGCAGCATCGGCGCATGATGCCGAAATCATCCTTCACGAAGGAGAATACCGCATCGGCAAAGGCATAGCGGTATACGGTCACCGGGAAGGCAGGCTGACCATCAAGGCCGCCCCCGGAGAGCGTCCTGTAATCCGGGGCGACATCGCGCCCACCCTGCATCAGGACCCGGGCAACGAGAAAATCTACCATGCCGACCTGGCAGCTGACGGAATCAGCGATTTCGGCTGCGTCACCGGCAAATACAACCGTTTCGAGCTCTACTGCAACGGCCTGCGTCAGATTCCCTCCCGCTGGCCGGACGACCACTACGCGAGGGCCGGAAAAGTGTTGGGCAAAACCAAGCGCACGGAAGTCGTGGGCATCATCGCTCCCGACGCCGATGTGTTCAGTGAAGGTATCTTTGAATGTGATGCACCAAGGCTCGATCTATGGAAAAAAGAGAGCTGCGGCGCCATCCACGCCTTCCCCCGCTTCAACTGGAACGATTCTCCCCTGAAGATTCTCTCCGCCGGAAACGGAATCGTCCACGTCGACAGCACCGATGCACGATATGGTTTCAAGAACGGCTTCCGCTATTACGCATACAATCTGCTCTGCGAGATGGACAGGCCGGGCGAATATCACATCGACACAGAAACCGGGCATCTGACATGGATGGTCCCCAGCGGTTTTGCACCCGGGCAGGATGAAATCAGCATCCCGGTCTTCAACGGGCCCTACATGATCGAGATCTGCGGCAGCGACGACGTACATCTGGAAGGCCTCGAATTCCGCGGGGCGCGCAACGGTGCGGTGCTCATCAGCGGGAGCGGCAATGTCAGCATGGAAAAATGCAGGGTATCCGGTTTCGGGACAGATGCTGTGGTCATAAACGACTGCAAGGACGTCCGCGTAGAACGCTGTCTTATAGAGCATTGCGGGCTTGGAGGCATTCTTTCAAAAGGAGGAGACCGGAATAGTCTCGAGCCTGCGGGATATGTATTCGAAGGCAACGTGGTGCGCCATTTCTCGGAACTGCGCTACACCTATCATTCCGGAATACGTTTCACTGGCTGCGGCGCGAAGATCACCGGAAATGAACTTTACGATTGTCCGTCGGTAGCCATCGGCATCGGCGGCAACGATATCACGATAGAAAAGAACCACTTCCACGACCTCGCCTGCGACGGAGACGACCAGGGAGCCCTGGACATTTACGGCAACTACTACTTCAGAGGCATAGTCGTGCGCGACAATCTCTGGGAAAACATCACCGGAGAAAAAGGAGCCGTTTACGGCGCTGCGGCAATACGGCTCGACGACATGATTTCGGGTATGGAGATACGCGGAAACCGCTTCCGCAACTGCGGAGGAGGAAAGTTCGGGGCTGTGCAGATCCACGGTGGCAAAGACAATCTCGTGGAAGAAAACATCTTCGAGAACTGCGCCACTGCCGTGAGTTTCTCTCCCTGGGACGAGGAAAAGTGGATAGAGCGCACTGCTGACGGCAAGCACTGGGTAAGCACGGCGGACTCCGTGAAGACGGGAGATCCTCTCTACCTCGAGCGCTACCCCGCCCTGCAAAAAGACATCAACGAAGGTATAAACCGCAATTACATACTCAACAACACCATTAGCGACTGCGGCAGACTGTTCTTCCGTGAAAACGGCAACAACGTGGTGGAAGGGAACATTATAAAATCGCTGGAATTATGAAATTCAAAGACTGGTTCATCTCATATTGGCGCGACACCGCCAACATAACGGAGCAGGTGGATGTCGATGCCGCTGCGGCCAACATACGCAGCAATATATATTTCCGGGGCCCCAACGTATGGATCCTCGCATTTTCCATCGTCATCGCTTCGGTCGGCTTGAACGTCAACTCCACCGCGGTGATAATCGGCGCCATGCTGATCTCCCCGGTCATGGGCCCTATCATTGGGATGGGTCTCGGGCTTGGAGTGAACGATACCAAACTGCTTGGCGACGGACTGCGCAACCTGCTCATCATGGTGGTCATAAGCCTGATAGCGTCTTCGCTCTTCTTCCTTCTGTCGCCGTTGAACCTTGCAAACCCCACCGAGCTTGAGGCTCGCACTTCCCCTACCATATACGACGTGCTGATAGCGCTCTTTGGCGGATTTGCAGGCATCCTCGAACAGGCACGCAAGGAAAAGGGAACTGTGCTTTCCGGAGTTGCCATCGCCACAGCCCTGATGCCGCCGCTCTGCACCGCAGGCTTCGGCATCGCCAAGGGCAACTGGCACTTCTTCGGCGGTGCAATGTACCTCTTCACCATCAATGCCATCTTCATAATGTTCGCCACATATCTGGCCTGCAAGTATCTGCACTTCCACCAGAAGAGCTTCACCGACGAACAGACCGCCCGCCGCACCCGCAGCCTGATCACCTTCGTGGTGGTGCTGGTCACCGTGCCCAGCATCTGGTCGGCTTTCATTATGATACGCAACAACAACTTTACGACCAATGCCCAGAACTTCGTCAGCGAGAACAGGATGTATGAGCGCAGCTATATCTACGACTACAAAATCGAGAACGGCCGCAACCGCAACATAACCCTGTATCTATCCGGAGAGGCCCTGAGCGAAGAGGAAAAACTGCAGCTGGTAGAGCTTGCCGGGTCCTACGGCATCAAGGGCAATGAATTGAAAATCAAAGAGAACGCCTACGCATCGGAGGATAGCGAATCCAAGAAACTCGTCGAAGGCATCTACGAACGCTTCGACCGGCAGCTGCAAAGCAAAGAGGATGAGATTCTCGCTCTGCAGGCAACGCTCGACTCCCTCAACGGACATCGTATCCCCTACGAACAGATTACGGCCGAAACCATAGCGCAGTATCCTGCCGTGCAGAGCCTGCACCTTTCGCGCGGCGCCACCGTGTCGGCCGACAGCACCCGCACAGACAGAGTACTCGCCATCGCATACTGCACTTCCGCCCTACCCGTAGCGGACCGCGCCCGGCTCGAGAACTGGCTGCGGGTACGCCTCGGCAGTCCGTCCCTCACCCTGATGACGGCAAACGCCCCAGCCCCTTCACAACGTGCTACACAAAGCGCTGACAATCAATAATTTACCTAAAACGACCCAAGCAAAAACGCTCGGGTCATTTCAATTAAGATGTTAATATTCAGAAAGTTACAAATCACGCTCCTATGCATGGTGAGCGTCGCATGCAGCCAAGCTAAGATTGAGCAACGCTTCATCCCGCTGGATTTAGGGCAGGTAAAGCCCGAAGGATGGCTGAAGGATTGGGCGGAGGATGCCGCAAACGGCATAAGCGGGCATCTCGACGAATACGAGCAGGTTTTTGAGTACGGATGGCTGGGGCGTGACATCAGCGCACGCCAAAGCGATGGCGACGGAGTGATCAGCAGCACCGGATGGCTGCTTGAACAGTCTGCCTACTGGCTGGACGGGGCCCTGAAACTCGGTTTCCAGCTCGGCGACAGCTGCATAATCCGCAAGACCACCAGCCGCCTGGACGGAGTGGTGGACGGAGTGCTTGCAAGCGAGAACAATACTTTCATCTGGTGGAAA